>JAIOQD010000171.1 GCA_021413595.1 Bacteroidota bacterium
CCATGCAAAATCATGTACATCGCTTTGCTTGAAACGTAGGGTTTTAGTTGCAGTATCATAAATAGGAAATGCAAGATCCTTTGAATCAAAAGAAGTGATTGCTTCGGTTTCTTTTACCTTTTGATTCAACCATTCCAGTTCTTTTTCACCATCCACCATATCCCCCGTTGCGCCAAGCACGTAATTTTTCGGAAGTGTGATACTTACATCAAAAGTTCCAAACTCGGAATAAAATTCACCTTGATTTAAATAAGGCATATAATTCCATCCGTTACGATCATAAACCGCTGGCTTAGGATACCACTGTGTTATTTGATATGATTGCCCGATATGTCCGAGGCGGGAAAATTCACCGGAAGGGATCTTAACATGAAATGGAGTGGTTATGGTTATTTTATCCCCACTTTTCAAAGGTTGATTCAGATAAAGTTTACAAATGTCAATACTATCTTTGAGCAATTCGTATTTAGCGGGTTGTCCGTCTATTTTAAAATCAAGCTGGTCAATGTATCCTCTTTCTTCCTCTTTCGAAAAATAAAATTTTTTCTCCTGATTTTTTAAAAATTCTTTTGCCAATTCGGTTGTTTGGTCTTTATATGCATTGGGCCACAAGTGCATGTAAATAAAGGAAAGTTGGTTTGGAGAATTGTTAATATATTCGATACTTTCGTCACCTGCAATTTCATTTTTTATATCATCTAATTTTACATTGATGGTATAATGTACCTCTTGTTGGAAATACGATTGCGCAGTTCCTGCAAATGGGAATAACAGAAAGGTTAAAAAAAATAAGTTTGATTTTTTCATACGTTAGTTTAAACTTGAAATGCAAGAATGAGGGTTAATACTTTTTATCTTATTCTCAAACCTCAATTCTCAGACCTGTTTTTTTATTTAAAAATCGCAGCTAATTTTTTTTCTAACTCTTCACCACGAAGATTTTTTGCAATAATTTTCCCTTCTTTATCAAGCAATACATTGTAAGGGATTCCTTTAAAACCATAAAGTGTTACAACAGGCGACTGCCAAGCTTTAAAATCACAAATATGGTTCGACCATGATAAATTATCTTTTTCGATCGCCTGTTTCCACTTAGTAGGATCGGCATCTAAAGAAACATTGAACACATCAAAACCTTTTGATTTATATTTGTTATATGCTTTTACTACATTCGGATTTTCCGCTCTGCAAGGGGCGCACCATGATGCCCAAAAATCAACTAGTACTACCTTCCCTTTTTGAGATGACAGTGAAAGCGGTTTTCCTTCAGGCGTATTCATTGTTATTTCCGGGGCAAGGGTACCAATAACTAATTTCTTTTTTGAAGCAACATCCTCGTGAAACGATTTAACGTAAGGAGAGTTCGGATATTTTGCAAACAAGATCTCATCAATTTTGGTATATGTTTCTAAAAAGTCTTCCGCAGGTAATTGCTGAATAGCAGCCAGGGAGGCCAGTGAATTCGGGTTTTTTTCAATAATGTTCTGTAAGTAATTATTATGCTGTGCAAGCAATGTATTGTATTCTTTTTCTAAAACCTGGCTCATAGAGTCGATCCTTAATGCGTTGGAAGCATTCGCTCCGGCAAATACCTGAAATACATTTTGTAAGGAATCACGTTTTTGATAGTTTTTTGTGGATTCCTTATTGGTTTCCAAAAATAATTTTGAATCTGGTGAACCTTCTATGTTGTATGTTTTGCCAAGGTCGCTTGCGTCCCCGGTGAGTGTAGCTTTTTGATTCGCATCCAGGATCAATGTTGCAAAATTCTTTTCTGAAGTTTTTAAACGATAAAAACCCGGCTCTTTGATGTCGGGGTTCATTGTAAATTCTCCATTTTCATCCAAAATAACGGTATCAATGCCTATCAGTCCGGATGGTGCCATCAGTTCCAAATAAAGTGTTTCGCCATGCGGGTTGCTTAGTTTTCCTTTTAATTCAAAACCATTTCTCGATTGAGGATTGGTATTCGAGCAAGCCGCTAACAATACGATTGGCAATACAAATGTGATGTTTTTTAATTTCATTTTGTTTCGATTTGTGAATTTTCTATTTGAAGTTTTTGTATTACTTTTTCTGTAAAATTTATTGTTCCAGCATTTCCTTTACCAATTCAGTAGCTACTTTCGGATCCGCTTTGCCTTTGGAAAGTTTCATTACTTCACCCATAAATAAACCTAATAATGTTACTTTTCCATTTTTATATTCTGTAACTTTTTCAGGATATTTTGCAATGGCTTGTTTTACAAATTCGGTTAATGCG
>JAIOQD010000281.1 GCA_021413595.1 Bacteroidota bacterium
TGTTTTTATTTTGATAATGAATTTTTGGAACCGCCCTTAAGATAAATTGTATATTTTTGCAACCTAAATAAAAAAACAAAATGGATTTTAGCATCAACGAAAACCAGCAAATGATTGCTGATATGATTAAGAAATTTGGTAAGGATCATATTAGTCCTAAAATGATGGAATGGGACGAGTCTCAGGAATTTCCGGTAGAAGTATTTAAAAAGTTAGGTGAACTTGGATTGATGGGGGTACTTGTACCAACAGAATACGGTGGCTCCGGCTTCTCCTATACCGAATATGTTACCGCAATTGTTGAACTGAGTAAAATTTGTGGTTCAATCGGACTTTCAATGGCAGCACATAATTCATTATGTACCGGTCATATTTTAGCATTTGGTAATGAAGAACAAAAAAAGAAATACCTTCCTAAATTAGCTACAGCCGAATGGATTGGTGCATGGGGCTTAACAGAAACCGGTACCGGATCCGATTCAGGTGGTATGGCCTCAAACGCTAAAAAAGATGGAGACTATTATATAATCAATGGTTCTAAAAACTTTATTACACATGCTATTTCTGGAAATGTAGCAGTTGTAATAGTTCGTACCGGTGAAAAAGGAGATAATAAAGGGATGTCAGCTTTTATTATTGAAAAAGGAACACCTGGGTTAAAATCAGGAAAAAAAGAAAATAAATTGGGGATGCGTGCATCAGAAACCGCTGAACTTATTTTTGATAATTGCCGCGTGCATAAAGATCAGATGATGGGAAAAGAGGGCGAAGGCTTTATGCAAGCGATGAAAGTGCTTGATGGTGGTCGTATTTCTATTGCCTCATTGGCTGTGGGCATTGCAAAAGGTGCTTTAGAAGCATCCATAAAATATTCTAAAGAGCGTGAGCAGTTCGGTAAACCTATTTCTCATTTTCAAGGAATATCCTTTAAATTAGCAAGTATGGCAACAGAAATTGAAGCCGCTGAATTATTAACGTTCTCCGCTGCTGATAGAAAAAATCAAGGACTAAAAATGACCAAAGAAGGTGCTTATGCGAAGTATTATGCCTCTGAAGTATGCGTAAGAGCAGCAACAGAAGCGGTACAGATCTTTGGCGGTTACGGTTATACCAAAGATTTTCCTGCCGAAAAGTATTTTCGTGACTCAAAACTTTGCACCATAGGCGAAGGAACCTCTGAAATTCAAAAAATAGTAATTGCCAGAGAAATTCTGAAATAAATATTAAATAACTACCTTTTTATTGCCATTAGCTTGAATGAATTTTTACCACTAAGGCACTAAGAACACTGAGATACACTAAGTTTTAATTTTTAAAAAAATCAGTTTTTCTGTAAGCAATATATTATTTGTTTTAGTATATCTTTTTTTCTTACTGTTCTTAGTGCCTTATTGGTGAACCTTTATTTTTGTTACGATTTGCCTTTTCAGCTTTTTTTAATATTTATTTTTTTAATTATCATAATATTCTTACATTTGCAACCCGGTTTGAAAGAACTGACAAAAATTAAATTAAAAAATTCAACAAATCTAAAAATAACAACATGCTAATTGTACCAATTAAAGAAGGTGAAGCAATCGAAAAAGCACTAAAAAAATTCAAAAAGAAATTTGAAAAAACAGGTGTTGTAAAAGAATTACGTGAACGTTCAAAATTCACTAAGCCATCTATCGTTTACCGCGAAGGAAAGAAAAAAGCGATTTACAAAGAACAAATGCAAAGAAACGAAGAAGAACAATAGTTCCCTTCTCATTACTATATCTCGAAAGAGGAAAAGTTTATTTTATTGCTGCATAACTTTATTAAGGTTATGTACGTTAAAGAATATAAATTTTTCCTCTTTCTTATTTATTTAACGATTTTAATATCATATAATAAAAAAACAGGCAGTACTTAAATCATTTTTTTTTCATAAGTATCTTAATAGATCTGCGTACCATAATAAATAGATCATATAATAAAAAAACAGGCAGTACTTAAATCATTTTTTTTCATAAGTATCTTAATAAATTCTACTGCGAAGAACAGGTCTGCGTACCATAATACCAAGTACTTTAATTTCAATATTACATAACAAACAATATCCTTTATACATAATCTATTATGGATATAAATGGTTGCAGAGATGGATTTTTAGAATTCATTCAATTTGAAAAACGATCCTCCAACCACACATTAGTAGCCTATTCTAATGATATAAAACAATTTATTACTTACCTCAGTACTACTTACGAAATAACAAAAATATCAGAAGTAAATCATAACATTATTCGCTCCTGGATAGTTAGTTTAATGGAGCAAAAAATATCTCCACGCTCAGTAAACCGCAAAATCACTACACTTAAAACATTCTATAAATTTTTATTGCGACAAAACATAGTAACTGAAAACCCTATGTTAAAGATACTTTCACCAAAAACATCCAAACGATTACCCGTTTTTATAGAAAAAGAAAAAATGGATATTCTGCTTGATGACACCGTTTTTGGTGATGATTTTGAAGGACTGCGTAATAAATTAATAATCGAGCTCTTTTATGCCACCGGTATTCGTTTGTCCGAACTTATTAATCTCAAACAAGCTGATGTTGAC
>JAIOQD010000282.1 GCA_021413595.1 Bacteroidota bacterium
GCCCATCCATCCTTGTAACTGTAAGTACACCATTTACAGTTTTGAGCTTTTTCATTAATTCTGTAAGATGTGTTGTATCGTGTACATATACCATCACTGTTCCGTCAAAAGTACCATCATTTGAGTCAAAGCTTATTGAACGCATATTTACATTGTGCTCATTGGAAATGATTTTAGTGATGTTATTTACTAAGCCCACTTCATCAAAACCTGTAATTTTCATACCTGCAAGGAATGAAATTAATTCAGGACTGGTCCATTTAGCTTTAACTACCCGATAAGCGTAGTTTGATAGCAATTGTATAGCATTCGGGCAGTTTACCCTGTGGATTTTTATCCCCTCACTGATAGTAATAAAGCCAAATACATCATCCCCCGGAATAGGGTTACAGCAAGGTGAAAGTTTATAATCAAATTTTTGAAGATTTTCACCAATCACCAGCATATCGGCTTTGCCACGGGCTGTCACCACCATTTGTTCCAATGATTTGGTAGTTTCTTCCTTTTTTATGCTTCCCGATTTATGGGTGATCTTACCATGCTCCTGACTGAAATCTTTTAAATGTTTCAGTTCTATATTACCAACGGCTATGCGATAAAACAACTCCTGACTGCTTGGTAGTTTAAAGTAATTGGCAAGATCATTTATATTTGAAGGATTAAAATCAATTTTTAAATGATTGAATTTACGTTCCAACATTTCCTTGCCATCTTCAGCTACTTTTCGTCTTTCTTCTTTTAGCGCATTTTTTATTTTTGATTTGGCACGTGCAGTTACCACATAACCCAACCAATCTTCCTTAGGCGTTTGTTTGCTGGAGGTCAATACTTCCACCTGATCGCCACTTTTTAATTTATAGCTAAGTGGAACCAACTTGTGATTCACTTTTGCTCCAATACATTTTTCACCTATTTTGGTATGAATATCAAATGCAAAATCGAGTGCAGTCGAATTTATAGGGAGTGTTTTTATTTCACCTTTAGGTGTGAACGCAAAAATTTCTTCGGCAAACAAGTTGAGTTTAAAATCATCCAAAAACTCCATTGCATTTTCTTCCGGACTTTCCAGGATCTCACGGATCTTTCTGATCCAATCGTCCAGTTGGCTTTCATTACCACTGTCTTTATATTTCCAATGGGCAGCATACCCTTTTTCAGCTAATTCGTCCATGCGTACAGTACGAATTTGTACTTCGACCCATTTCCCTTCAGGGCCCATCACAGTTGCGTGTAAGCTTTCGTAACCATTTGCTTTTGGAGTAGATATCCAATCGCGTAAACGCTCAGGGCTTGGATGGTAAAAATCAGTTACAATTGAGTAAACACGCCAGCAGTCAGCTTTTTCGTTTTCAGAAGGTGTATCAATGATTATTCGAATCGCAAATAAATCGAAGATATTTTCAAACGTAACCCCTTTTGTTTTTATTTTATTATTGATCGAATAGATGGACTTGGGTCTTCCGATTATAGTAAATTTCATTCCTTGTTCTTCCAATATTTCTTTTATTGGAATAATAAATTTTGCAATGAATTTTTTGCGCTCTGGTTCAGCCTCTTTTAAATGCTGCTGAATTTCATTGTAACTATCAGGCTCGGTATATTTTAATCCAAGATCCTCTAATTCACTTTTAATCGCATTTAATCCCAAACGATGCGCTAAGGGTGCATATAAATAAAGCGTTTCCGAAGCAATTTTCAATTGTTTGTCGCGCTTCATGCTATCTAATGTACGCATGTTATGAAGGCGATCGGCAAGCTTTATAAGTATTACACGCACATCATCAGATAGTGTGAGCAACATTTTTCTGAAATTTTCAGCCTGCAAGGAAGAACCTTGGTCAAAAACTCCTGATATTTTGGTTAAACCATCAATGATCCTAGCTTCTTTTTCACCAAACGATACACGGATATCATCCAATGTAAGGTCAGTATCTTCCACTACATCATGCAATAAGGCGCATACTACAGATGTAGTTCCTAATCCAATTTCCTCGGCACAAATATGGGCAACAGCTATCGGATGATAAATATAAGGTTCACCCGATTTCCTGCGCATGTGCTTATGAGCTTCCAAAGCAATATCAAAGGCTTTACGGATGAGAAGTTTATCACCCTTTTCTATTGTCCTGCGGCATGCACGTAATAATCCGCGATAGCGTTTTAATATTTCTTTTTTTTCTGTTTCTAGATCAATTACAACTTGCTCTTCCATGGTTACGAATAAACGAATATTTACTATTTTACTAATTACGAATAAACGAATTATTTACTAATTTACGAAATAATAGCGAAGATTCGTAATTCGCCAGAATCCGCAATTGGTAGATTACGCTAATTCCATTTGTAATTTACTTAAGCTGCGATAAAGTCCCTTTTCCAGAAGGATCAACTCCTCGTGTGTTCCAATTTCACGAACATTTCCTTTATCAATTACAATGATTTTATCCGCCTTACGGATAGTAGATAAACGGTGAGCAATTACAAATGAAGTACGGCCAACCATAAGCTTATCCAATGCTTCCTGTACCACCCGTTCCGACTCTGAATCCAGTGAACTTGTGGCTTCATCCAATATCAAAATACTGGGATCTTTTAACACAGCACGGGCAATGGCAATTCGTTGGCGCTGTCCTCCCGAAAGTTTGATTCCGCGTTCTCCAACAAGCGTTTCAAATTTTTCAGGAAAAGTATCAATAAATTCCAAAGCGTTTGCTTTACTGGCAGCTTCCGCAATTTCCGCAATAGTTGCACTGGGCTTGCCATAGGCAATGTTTTCTCTGATGCTTCCGCCAAATAATATTACATCCTGTGGCACCATGGCCATATTGTTTCGCAACTCTGTTAATGAATAACTTTTTGCATCTTTCCCATCGATCAGAAGTGTTCCTCGCTCAGGATCATAAAAACGCAACAACAGCCCAATTAATGTAGATTTACCGGAACCACTTGGTCCAACAACGGCAATTGTTTCACCTTTTTTAGCTATAAGATTAATGTTTTTTAATACCTGAATTTCCTTGCGGGAAGGGTAGGTAAATGCAACATCTTTAAACTCTACATTACCTTCTACTCGGGTAATGTTTGTTTGAGCGGTGGTAATATCAAGGTCTTCGGGATGTTCATCCAGTATTTCAAAAACGCGTTCAGTTGCACCTACTGCTTTTTGAATTTGCGAATAAAGTTCTGCAATACCACCAAATGAAGCACCTACATAAACGGAGTATAGAATAAATTTGATCAGATCACCAATAAATAATTGATCCATTGAAGCCAGATAAACTCCATACCAAATAACGGCTACTATGGCTCCAAACAAACAAAAGATGATAAAGGAAGCAAAGGCGCCACGGTACTTCCCTCCCTGAATTGCTGTTACTACTATTGATTCAGTACTTTTTTTGTATCTTAAATTCTCAAAATACTCATTTGCGAATGCTTTTACATTTGTAATTCCTTGCAATGTTTCCTGCACAATTGTATTCGACTCAGCGATCTTATCCTGAACCTCTCTCGAAACTTTCCTGATAAATCGGCCAAAAACAACAGCAGCAACAGCTACTACAGGCACAATGGCTAACATTAAAAGCGTTAATTTAGGGGAAATGAACAGCAATAAAATAATTCCTCCGATTATTAGGATGAACTGTCTTAGAAATTCAGCGATTGTAGTGGTTAGCGTATCAGATAATTGGGATATGTCGGAAGAAATACGACTATTGAGATCACCTACTCTTTGTTCAGCGTAAAACGACATTGGTAATCGTATCATTTGAGCATACAATGCCTGACGTAAGGTGGCTAAGGTGTTTTCGGTATAATTAACAAAAAGATAAATTCTGAAATAAGAAAAAACTGATTGGAATATAAGAACGAGAATAAGGTAAAGTCCAATATTATTGATATTGGAGAAGCTTTTTAACTCTACACTTTTTATCAGATCACCAAGCATCCAAGGGAAAATCAAAGCGGTAGCTCCCGTTAATAATAGAAAAACCAAGCCAATATATAATTTCCAGTTATGCTGTCCGGCATATTGGAAAATACGTAATGCTTTTTTTAAGGATGATTTAGTTAATTTTACTTTAGGTAGATCGTCTGTTTCTTTGACTTTACGTGCCATTTATGTATAATTGGGCTGCAAAGATATGAATTTAAGTCAAAATTTTTAAGTCAAAAGAAGAAAAAAGTTAAAAGAAGAAAAAAGTCAAAAGTCAAAAAGGAAAGTTAAAGTGATAAAGCCAAAAGCCGTAATTTGTTCTCCATCTTTTGAATTTTGACTTACCTTTTTCTTCTTTAATTTTTGATTTCATTCTTTTGACTTTCAACTATACCTTTTTGATTTTTGACTTAAAAACTTTTAACTTATTTTAATAACTCATAGGCCACAGGGAAAATAAGCGATTCCCATGTTGCATATCCTTTTGCCGATGGATGCAGACCATCTGTTGAAACCAGATCGGGATCTGTTCCCATTTTTTGTGAGAGTTCATAAAGATCAACAATTTTTAAATTTCGTTTTTTTGCTTCTAAAATAATTATTTTATTGAATGCAGAAATTCCTTTTGAAATATCACGTCCACGACTGTAATTTTTGCCCGAAGGTGTTACACTAAAATCAGGAAGAGTTATCAGTATTAATTTATTTTTATCGGGTAATTGTTTTTGTATATGCTCTATAATATAAACAAGTCTTTTTTGAAACGCCATTGAATCAGCACCTACCACCCAATCATTTGTTCCTATCAGTAATGTTACAAATGTGGGTTTTGATTTATCAAGTACTGGTAATTCGTACTCGATTACTGCCTGAGTGGTCATTCCATTTACGGAAGGATTAGCGATCAATTCAATGTCAACATTATTTTCTTTTAAATGTTTGGTAAGCAATACCGGCCATGATTCTTCTTCTTTTGCTCCTGTGCAGATGGTATAGGAATCACCTAAAGCAACATAGCGGATAGTTTGTTGTGCCATTGTTTTTATTTGACAGGAATCAATGCTTATTATTAGTAGGATACCGGCAATAAATTTATTCATTTTTTTAATTTTTGCGCAAAAATACAACACTTAACGTTTGTTTTACTCCTTTATAGATCCAAATTCCCTATATTTTTGTTGGTAAACTATTATTTTACTACTTTCGGGGCTGAAAACACAATTGTTGAATGGTAGAATTTTTGAATTTAGATTGTTTAAAACTCAAAAATTCTAAAATTTTAAAATTCTAAAATAAAAATAATGAAGGTAGGAATTCCATCGGAAATTTTTCCAAATGAATTAAGGGTTGCGGCAACTCCCAAAACCGTTAAACGACTTCAGAAACAAGGGTTTGAAGTTTATATTCAGCACAATGCAGGATTAAAAGCAAATTTTTCTGATAAAGATTTTGAAGAAGCGGGAGCTAAAATAGTTGCTACTGCTGCCGATATATATGGCAAATCAGACATTGTGCTAAAGGTAAAAGAACCTGCAATGGAAGAAGTTGATATGATGAAAGAAGGCTTGGTAATGCTTAGTTACTTGTGGCCTGCACAAAATCAACCCTTACATCAAAAATTAGCCGATAAAAAAGTAAATGCAATTGCAATGGATGCGATTCCTCGTATTTCCAGAGCGCAAAAGATGGATGTACTGTCATCAATGGCAAACATTGCAGGATATAGAGCCGTTATTGAGGGGGCATTTTATTTTGGAAGATTTCTTAACGGACAAATTACTGCTGCCGGTAAAGTAGAGCCTGCTAAAGTATTGGTAATAGGTGCTGGTGTTGCGGGTTTAGCTTCGATAGGTGCAGCTAATTCTTTGGGTGCAATTGTTAGAGCGTTTGATACACGTAAAGAAGTTGCAGAACAAATCGAATCGATGGGTGCCCAATTCTTAACCGTTGAAATTAATGAAGATGGTGCAACATCATCAGGCTACTCCAAAGAAATGAGTAAAGAATTCATCGAAGCAGAGATGAAACTATTTTTAGAGCAAGCGAAAGAAGTTGATATTGTTATTACTACCGCACAAATTCCCGGCAGACCCGCTCCTAAATTGTGGATGGATTACCATGTTGCTGCAATGAAACCAGGTTCGGTTGTTGTGGATTTAGCAGCATCGAGTGGTGGTAACTGTGATTTGACCAAGAACGGAGAAGTGTATATAACCAACAATGGAGTTACCATGGTTGGTAAATTAAATCAACTTCCTACTCAGGCTTCACAGTTGTACGGAAATAACTTATGTCACTTGTTAGATGACATGGGGAAAGCCGATAAATGGAAAATTGATATGGAAGATGCTGTTGTGTCAAGAGCAATGGTAACGTATAATGGTAAAATTAATTGGCCACCAGCTCCACTTCCTGTTAGTCCACCAAAAACAAAGGTTGCCGAAGTTGTTGTAGAGGATCCGAAAATTGTTGCTGAAAGAAAAAATAAACAAGAAGCCAAATCCATGGTTATTAAATTGGGGGTAATTGGTGCGCTTTTATTGGCAATGGGGCAATTCGCTCCTGGCGATTTTATGCAACATTTCACAGTTTTTGTATTGGCTGTATTCATTGGCTGGCAAGTAATTTGGAATGTATCGCATTCACTTCATACGCCTTTAATGGCTGTTACCAATGCTATTAGCGGTATCATCATCGTTGGTGGTTTATTGCAAGTGAAGGATGATTTGTCAAGTTCTTTGGTGATGACTGTTTTAGCATCTGCTGCTATTTTGGTTGCAAGCATCAATATTGTTGGCGGATTTGTGGTTACTCACCGTATGTTGAAAATGTTTAAAAAATAAGAATACGTCAGCTTCAACTACATCAAAAATAAAATAATAGGAGTTAAATTAGGAATTATGTTTATAGAAACAGAAATTCAAACAGCAGCATATTTATTTGCAAGTATTCTGTTCATATTAAGTTTAGGAGGTTTATCCTCTCAGGAATCTGCAAAGCGCAGTGTGTTTTATGGCATTGTTGGTATGGCAATCGCTATCCTTGCAACTGTTTTGGGTAAAGGTGTTGAAGGTCATGTGTATATTATTGGTGCTATTTCGGTAGCCGCAATTATAGGGACACTGTTGGCGCGTAAGGTTGAAATGACTTCCATGCCGCAATTGGTTGCAATCCTGCATAGTTTTGTTGGATTGGCGGCAGTGCTGGTTGGTTATGGTTCTTACTTAGACCCTAAAACGCAAGTATTACAAGGAACAGAACATACCATCCATTTAGTAGAAGTATTTATTGGTGTATTCATTGGTGCTATTACATTCACAGGTTCTATTGTTGCCTGGGGGAAATTGGAAGGTAAAATTATGAGCAAGCCTTTGTTGTATCCCGGAAGACATTTTGTAAATATTGTTTTATTACTTGCTTCTATTGTTTTGGGCGTTATGTTCGCAGGAGCTGAAGGTACTGATGGAATGCTATACTTATACATTATGACAGCTATTGCAGGTTTTATTGGTGTAATGTTAGTAATGGCAATTGGTGGAGCAGATATGCCGGTAGTAGTTTCGATGTTAAACTCCTATTCGGGTTGGGCTGCATCTGCTGCAGGTTTTATGTTGGGTAACGATCTGTTAATAGTAACAGGAGCATTGGTTGGTAGTTCGGGTGCAATTCTTTCCATTATCATGTGTGAAGCAATGAATCGTTCTTTCTTCTCTGTTATCCTTGGAGGCTTTGGAGCAGTTAAACCATCTGGTGAGGCAGCTGTTATCGAAGGAGAGGTTACTGCATTAAATCATGAAGAAGTTGCTGATCTGTTAAAAGAAGCAAAATCTGTTGTTATTGTGCCAGGGTACGGAATGGCTGTTGCAAAAGCACAGTATCCAATCTATGAAATGGTAAAAATATTACAAAAAGCGGGAAAAAAAGTGAGATTCGCTATTCATCCTGTTGCCGGTCGTTTACCGGGTCACATGAATGTGCTATTAGCAGAAGCAAACGTGCCTTACGATATTGTATTAGAAATGGACGAGATAAATGAAGACCTACCGGAAACAGATGTAGTAATGGTGATCGGGGCAAACGATGTTGTTAATCCGGGTGCACAGGATGATCCGTCAAGCCCTATTTATGGTATGCCGGTTATTGAAGCCTGGAAAGCTGAGAAAGTTATTATTATGAAACGTTCTATGTCTGTTGGTTATGCAGGTGTTGAAAATCCATTATTCTACAAACCAAATGCAGAAATGCTTTATGGTGATGCTAAAGATAGTGTTGAAAAGATATTAGGATTTTTAAAGGTTAATTAAAAGTTTACTTTGCCACAGGAACGCATTTTAGCTGAAGCGAATAATGTGCTGTCGTGATATAAAAAATATTTACTGAGCTTGTCGCAGAGTTAAAAAATGAAATAAATCAATTGATTGTTTCTTTGATATTTTTAATATTATTTATAATATCGTTGGTTAATTAGCAACATATTTTTTTTAATGAAGTTAATTTTGGAAAAAATTACTACCTGTTATTTTAATCAGAAAACAAGAACGATAAAAATCGTTGTTCTTTTTTCAATTTTCTTTTCACTTTACTCATTTAGGGCTCAATCTCAGATATCTACTGGGGTGATTACAGGAAGTCCATTCTGTGCATGTGATTCCGTTCATGTACCTTTTATTAGCATTGGCGTTTTTGTTGGAGGGAATATTTACACAGCTGAACTTTCTGATTCTTTAGGCAGTTTTACAGTTCCTGTAGTAATAGGTACATTTCTAGATTCAACCAATAGCGGAATAATTGACTGTATGATTCCTTGCGGAACACTAACAGGTTCGGGATATCTTATACGTGTAACTAGTTCAACTCCTCCAATTATCGGTTCTGATAACGGTGTAAATATTATTATTAACGCATCTGTAATTCCATCAGTGAGTATTTCAGCCCTTGTAGATGGAATTATATGTACTGATACTACCGTAACGTTTACAGCAAATCCAACTAATGAAGGAACAACTCCCATGTATCAATGGCAAATAAATGGTGTGAATGTGGGTATGGATTCAGCTGTATTTACTACCAGCTCTTTATTATCTATTGGAGATTCAGTAAGTGTTACTTTAACTTCAAGTGCCGGTTGCTCTGTACCTTCAATAGTGCAGGCCGATACAATTGTGAATTGCGTAGCAATAACTACAGGTATTATAGCAGGAGGTTCATTTTGTACCTGTGATAGCTTGAATGTTCCTTTTACAAGTACCGGATTTCTTACGGTTGGTAATATGTATATAGCGCAACTTTCTGATTCTGTTGGAAGTTTTGCTACACCGGTAACTATTGGCTCATTGCTTAGTACCTCAAACAGTAATTCAATTGCTTGTGTAATACCATGTGGAACTCCTGCTGGAACAGGTTATCTTATCAGAGTTATAGCTTCAGCTCCCTCAGCTACAGGTTCCGATAATGGTCTTAATATTATTGTTA
>JAIOQD010000185.1 GCA_021413595.1 Bacteroidota bacterium
CCGATTCAAGTTTCTGGTAGCTTCCCGGATTATCAACATCCAGAACAAATGCTAATTCTCCATAATTACCAACCCTTTTAGCGATGTATCCTAAATTAAAACATTCGGCTTTAGTCATAAAAATAATTTAGCAATTTAACAGTTGAACAATTTAGCAATTGAACAATTGAACAATTGAACAATTGATTTTATATATTTAATTCGTTAAGTAAATCAACCGCAATTCCCGATAAGCTTTAAACAGCCAGGTGCGTGGTTATTTCGAGCTTGTAGAGGAAGTTGTGTGGGGGTCAAATTAATTTTTTTAATGGCTCTGTGTATATGCATTTAATTCGTCAATAGACGATTCAAACGTAAAAGCATCATTTAGTTTGTAATAATTTCCTTTATCTAAATTATGGCTCCAAGCAAATTTAGCAAGATCTAAACGGCTTGCTTCAAAAGTGATCAACAGCATCAATTCTTTTATTTGCGAGCAAAGCATACAGTTGCTACCAATGATCTGTTTTGCAAGAGTTAATTTACTGTCGTCAAATGATTTTGATTTTATGGAAGCTTTTGCACTTTCAAAATCACTTGCTCCCATAGGATAAGGGCAACCATAAGCGCCATTATAACCTTGTAAAACATAAGTGGTATTGTTACTTTGATTCATACCAGTGTTACTGGATGTGGTAGTAGTGCTGCTGCTATAAGTAGTGGTGGTGCTGCTTGAGTTGCCTGCGCCCATTCCGCCATTTATATCGTTTATATTTATATTCATACTCATTCCAGTACCATTTACATTCATACCAATGTTTGCGTTGCTACTTGTTCCTGTTGAATTTGTAGTTGTGGTAGTAGTGTTGGTTGTTCGTTCAATTGGTGTGTATATAACAACTGTTTGCTCGGGAATGGAAGTATTTACAAGTTCCGAAATTGGAGCTGCACTTTTAAATTTTAATTTATATTTTCCCTTAACGTTAACAATTGAATAAGTGTATTCAGTATTCTGTGATGGTTCACCACCATTCATCAGGTAAGCGTTTTGGTTAAGATCAGGCATCTTGTTTGCAAAAATTACTTTCACCTGATAGTTGGTTGCATTTAAACCGGTAACCTTCACATTTGTTTGCGGCTCATTATTTTGACGAATACCATTTAATATCAATGAAAATTTTAAGCCATCATGTGAATACACCACAAGGCTATTATTTTGTGATACCAATACAGAGAATATAAATGCTGTGAAAAGTACAGTTGAGAATAGTTTTTTCATGAGGTTGTTTTTGATTAGTTTGTGTTGCAATTCAATTATAATGCCAAATAAAATTTAATTTATATCCTGTACATCAGTATAATGATCAAACGGGTAATACACGGCTTTGCCAGCTTTGTTTTAAATTTATTTCCCACTCGGTATCAAACTGCTTTTTTGTGGTAACCATATTATTAAAAACGATCACTTCATTCACATCTTCCTTATTTCCGTTTTCAGAATAAAGTCCGGAGCGGGTTAATTCTTCTAATAAATTATTTAAATGGCAGGTTTTGATCTCATTCCCATTTCTAAAAGCAACCTGCATACGGTCTAATAAAATAAGATCGAATTGTTTTTCAAGTTCTTTTACAAAATAGATACCTTTGTCAATACTGCAACCACTTGCATTGGCTTGTTGTTCATCCACCGAAATTACAATGAAATAATTGTACAAAATATCAAAACTTGCTTTCAGACTTGCGCCATGCGCTGTCCAGTCAGCAATAAATTGAATTCCTGCCTTTTCAATAGCAGCAACCTCAAGATCAGAAATAAACCTGTTACTTTGATATACCCATACGCGTGCATCTTCGGGCATGTTTTTGTAATTAGTCATTTTTAATGAAATATTTAATAGGTAAGAAGTAATAAAAAAAATGAATATAAATATTGCATATTCAATCTTACATTTATAAATCGTTTGCCTGAGCTATTAATTCAGCCACATCCAATACTTTTACTGTTTTTTCCTTATTAAAATGCTTTACACCATCCGTCATCATTGTATTACAAAAAGGACAGCCAACTGCAATCACGTCAGGATTCAAAGCTAAGGCTTCTTCTGTACGTTCAATATTTATTTCTTTGTTCCCTTTTTCCGCTTCTTTAAACATTTGAGCACCACCGGCACCACAGCATAGCCCATTGGCTTTGCTGCGTTTCATTTCAGCAAGTTCCGCATCCAAATTCACCATTACTTCACGGGGAGCTTCATACACGCCATTACCACGTCCCAAATAGCATGGATCGTGAAAGGTTATTTTTTTTCCTTTAAAACTTCCACCTTCAATTTTTATTCGTCCGCTATTTAATAGATCCTGTAATAGCTGTGTGTGATGAACTACTTCATAATTTCCTCCAAGTGAAGGGTATTCGTTTTTCAATGTGTTAAAACAATGCGGACAACCGGTTACAATTTTTTTAACGTTATAACCATTCATTACCGCAATATTACCCATTGCCTGCATCTGAAATAAAAATTCATTGCCAGCGCGTTTGGCAGGATCTCCGTTACAACTTTCTTCGGTTCCAAGAACTGCAAATTTTACATTGGCATAGTTTAAAATTTTAACGATGGCTTTGGTAACCTTCTTTGCTCTGTCGTCAAAGCTGCCAAGGCAACCTACCCAAAATAAAATTTCTGGAACTTCACCTTTTGCTACATAATCGGCCATTGTAGGCACATTTAAAGCTTCACTCATATTTTGTATATTTTGTAATCAAGTATAAAACCAAGACAATAAATCAATTCAAATATTCAGTATGATGAACTTAGATCTTCATCTGAATTGCAAAATTTAGGGTTTAAAAACCTCAATAGTAACTTCTTTCATAATCAGATCGGTAAAACGCCCCTCGTAACGGGTGGCGCGCACCATGTGATTATCTATCCAATGATAATTCCCTCCACGTGGTTTACCTACTAATAAACCATGATACTTAAAACCATTATCAGCCAGCCATTTTTCTGTAACAACTCTGTGAGCTTCGGTACGAGATGTGAAAAAAGTAATGATATGCCCTTCATCATACCATTTGTTCAATATGATTAATGCATCCGGATAGGCTACTGCTGTTGCCATACGTTCAGGTTGCTCATTGGGGATATCATCACAAATGGTTCCGTCAATATCAATTAAATAATTTTTTACGTTCTCGGGTAAAATAGGACTAATCAATTGTCCGTTTTCTTCTTTTTGTATTAAATTCATGTCTGGAGGGGCTTTTTTTATTCGTTTTTCCAATTTAATCTGTCTGCTTGTGGAAATTGCCAAGGCGCACCATTGTTTTCGATATTAGCAAACATTCCATTTAGTTCGGCAGGTGCAGCACTTTCTTCCATAACAATAAACCTGCGCATATCTGTGATGATACTTAATGGGTCAATATTTATAGGGCAAGCCTCTGTGCAAGCATTACATGATGTACACGCCCATAACTCTTCGGGAGTGATGTAGCTGCCTAATAAGGCCTTACCATCATCTTTAAATGTACCATTGGCATCAATATTTTTTCCAACTTCTTCCAGGCGGTCGCGTGTACTCATCATGATTTTACGAGGAGATAATAATTTACCGGTAATGTTTGCAGGACAAGCTGCAGTGCACCTACCACATTCTGTACAGCTATATGCATCTAATAATTGTTTCCAGCTAAGATCAGTCACTTCTTTTGCTCCAAAACGCATTGGTTGATCAGGGTTAGCAGGTGGAGGAGTAAAAGAAGGGTCCATCATTGCTTTTACTTCATTGGTAACCGATTCCAAATTAGTAAACTGTCCTAAAGGATTAAGGTTGGAATAAAAAACATTCGGGAAGGCCAATAAAACATGGAAATGTTTTGAATACGGCAAATAGTTCAAAAAGCCCAAAACCATTATTAAATGTCCCCACCAGCCAATTCGTTCGATGGTGTGTAGTGCATGCTCAGACATTCCTCCAAAAAGTAATGGCCCAAGATGACTGCTTATTGAAAACCCTAAGGAATTATCGCCCAGGTTTTGTGCATGTGATAAGCCTTTAGAATATAGCACTTCATCGGCTCCGTTCATCATAAAAATAAAACAAATCAAGGTAATCTCAGCAAGGAGAATAAAATTAGCATCCAGTTTAGGCCAGCCATTCAATTCACTTTTAACAAGGCGTGGAACTTTTAATAAATTTCTTCTTGCTAAAAAGGCAACGGTTCCAATAAAGGCGAGAACAGATAAGATCTCAATGAAACTGATCATAAATGTATAAAATCCTCCTAAAGATGGGCGGAATATTCGGTGATCACCTAATGTGCCATCTACTACAATTTCGATAAGTTCTATCTGAGTAATTACAAAGGCTGCATATAAGAATAGATGCAGTATTGCAGGAATTGGTTTTGCAAACATTTTTTTCTGACCTAAAGCAACAAGGGTCATTACTTTAAAGCGTTCTGCGGGACGATCTTTTCTATCGATATCCCTTCCCAATAAAATATTTCTTCTGACCTTGCCGGCATTAAATAAAAAAAATGCACTGCCTCCACCAAATAGTAAAATAAAAATTAAGATTCCTATCATGTTTTTGTGTTTTTATTCTTTCGGTTTATTTTTGTCTTTAGATCCGAAAACGGAAAGATGAACATACCGTTTAGGATTGATCCTTACATCAATTAATAGTTTATCCAGATCAGCAGCTGATTTATCAAGTTTGCGGTATAAGCTGTCGTTATTAATTAACATCCCCATGGTTCCTTCACCCCTGTTAATTTTATTCATAATACCGGAAACCTGAGCCATAGCCTTATCTGCATTATTAATAGTTGACATCAGGTTTGATTTTGCCAAAGAATCACTAATGTTAGAAAAATTATTGATCAAATTGGAAAGCTCATCGCTGTTATTTGCAAGGGTGGTGGCAAGCACATTTACTTTAGTTAAAATACTTGAAATCTTCATTTTTTCGCCAATTACCATCGTGTCTAAACGATAAGAAGTTGTTTCTAAAGAAGAAATCGCAAGTTTTATACTTTCAAAACTTTTTGCCAGATTTTGCCGGGTGTTTTCATTAAAAACCTGCTGT
>JAIOQD010000054.1 GCA_021413595.1 Bacteroidota bacterium
GAGGCAATGTCAAAGAAAAGTAATGAAATTGAACCCAATAATAATTCTTATCAGGATACATACGGTTGGATCCTATATCAGATGAAGAAATATGACGATGCTAAAGTATGGATTGGTAAAGCACTTGATAACGGAGGTAAAAATAATGGGGTATTGCTCGAACATTATGGTGATGTGCTCTATAAACTTGGTGAAACAGAAAATGCATTGAAATATTGGATAGATGCAAAAAAAATAGGTAGCACCACTGATTTTATAGATAAAAAAATTACTGACAAAAAGTTATATGAATAATCGAATGCCCGATCCTTTTATTTTCAACCATTTTCGACAACTTTTTATTGTTTGTTTTTTGAGTCTTTTTATCTTCGGTTCCTGTAAACAGCAGCAAAAAATAACTGCCACTAAAAACAAATGTATTTTAGATTATAAAAATGCAAAAACACTAACAACAAATTTAAAATCGAATGAATTTTGTTTTAATAAACTCAATGCGAAGTTAAGTGTAGAAACAGTAATAGACAGTTCTTTTAGTTCATTTACTATTTCATTGCGTATGAGAAGGGATAGTATTATCTGGATGTCAATTTCAAAATTGGGTATTGAGGGTGCCAGAGTTTTGATGACAAAGGATTCTGTAAAATTCTTTAATCGTATGGAAAGTAACTATTTTAAAGGCGATTTTACATTTATAAGTAAATTATTAAATACTCCTTTGGATTTTGAAATGGTACAATCATTATTGGTTGGTAATAGCGTGGCATTTTATAATGAAGACGAAAAGATAAAACCGGGAGTTGATAATTGTCAATATACACTTGGAACCATCAGAAAATACAAACTTCGCAAGGTGATGGAAAAAGGGAAAGAGCTAAAGGAGCCTGCACAAAGTATTTATATGATACCTGAGACGTTTAAGATTGCCCGGATATTATTTTACGAATTTAGTCCTGATCGTAGTTTTGATGCACGCTTCTCTGAATACACAGCCATTGATTCCAATCAATTGTTTCCTTTACAAATGAATTATTATATCAAGGCTCAAAAAAATGTTAATATTGATATCCATTATATTAAACCACGAATAGACGAAGAACAAAGTTTCCCTTTCAAAATTCCGGATAACTATGAGCAAATTGCGTACAAAGAAAAACAATAAATGGCTTTTGTTTATGTTGCTTTGGTGTTTGGTGTTGCTGGATGCTGCGCCTTGCTATGCTCAAAAACAAACCAAAAAGGATCTGGAGAATAAAAAGAAACAATTACAAAATGAAATAGAATATACAAACCAACTCCTTTCTCAAACTAAAAAAAATAAAAAACTTTCCTTAAATCAATTAGTAACGTTAAACAAAAAAATAACGGTGCGGGAAGAGTTGATTTCCACTATTAATGGTGAGATCAGGGTGATTAATAGTCAGATAAATAAAAATAACGAGGCTATCAAAGGGCTCCAGAATGATTTGGTAAGGCTCAAAACCGAATACGCAAAAATGATCTATTATGCCTATAAAAATAAGGATGCTTATAGCCGGTTAATGTTTGTTTTTGCTGCCAAAGATTTTGAGCAGGCATTTATGCGTTTAAAATACCTTCAGCAATACAGTGATTACAGGCGAAAGCAAGTTGAACTGATTGCAAAAACAAAAAAAAATCTGGATGAAACTGTATTGGATCTGGAAGCTAAAAAATCTGATCAGCGCGTTTTGTTAACGAGCGAACAAATAGAAAAACAAAATCTTTCTACAGAAAAAACAGAAAAGGAACAGGTGTTTTCACAGTTGCAGGAGCAAGAAGGAAAGTTGAAGAAAGACTTGGCAAAAAAGAAGAGAGATGCTGAAAAATTGCAACAAGCTATTCAAAGGGTGATTCAGAAGGAACTTGAAAAGTTGCAAAAAGAAGCGGAAACAGAAAATAAACCTAAACCTGAAAAATTAGTTCTAACTCCAGAGTCGCAACAACTTTCTAATTCATTTTTAAGCAATAAAAACAAACTTCCCTGGCCAGTTGTGAAAGGTATTGTGAGCGAACGTTTTGGGGTCCATCCGCATCCTCTAATGAAAAATATTGATATCAATAATAATGGTATTGATATTACTACAAGCACAGGATCTTTGGCCCGTGCAGTATTTGACGGAGATGTAAAGGCTGTTGTAAATATGCCTGGTGCTGGTCAGTTTGTTTTAATTCGGCATGGAGAATTTTTGACCATATATGCTAATTTAAAAGAGGTGTATGTAAAAGTAGGGGATAAGGTAAAAACCAAGGAAAATATCGGTTCCATCGTATTTGATGATGAAGACTCCAAAACAGTTCTGCATTTTGAAATTTGGAAAGGACAAATTAAGATGGATCCTGAAGGTTGGTTGTTTAGGAACAATTAGGAAGCCACAAGCACCTCCCAGCCTTTATTTCTTTCTTCTTTGAAGAATTGGGTCAGGCTGATTATGGGCGGTTCTAAAAATTCATTATCAAAATAAAACTTTCACCACTAAGGCACTGAGAACACACAGAAACACTAAGAAGTTCTTTTGAGACTTACTGAACTTAGTGCCTTAATGGTGAATTTTTTTAATTTTTAGAACTACCCTTATTTCAATGTAACACTTGTTTCACCAATGATAACATTATCACACCCTATTGTGATTAGGTATTTACCGGGAATAAACGGAGTAGGGCTTTCACAAAAAACATCTACAGCAAGCTCTTCGTTCCTGTAATCTACATCTTCTTTTCCTGCAAAATATCCTTTGGAACCATTGAAACTAAACATGTTTCCGGAATCAGTTGATTTAGTAATTTCTTTCCCATCAGGCGATACAATACGAACATAAATACTTTTTTCACCGCTTTTCGCAATTTTATTCTCGCCTAATACAAAAGAAACTTTGATTTTTTCAACACGTGAAGCTCTTTCCGCTTCTACCTCTTTTTTGCCGCCCGATTTAAATTTCACACCCTTTGCTACAGGACTTGTTGCTTTCAAAATAGAACCTAAATTCACAGTGCTTTGCAAAGCGTCTTTATCTTTCGAAAGTTTAGTTGTGATACCTTTTTCAGTACTTAAGTCAGCGCTTACCTTGTTTTTTTCAGCGGTGATCTTCTGGTTCAACGTATTTAATGAGTCGATTTCAACTATGTAGTGTTTCATTATCTTACGCAAAGAAGCAGTTTCTTTCCGTAGTTTGGAGATAATATACGCATCATCTTTATGTTTATCAGCTTGAACAATTAATTCAGCAATTTCAGCTCGTTTTGCTTCCAACTCTACCTGCATTGCCTGATCATTTGTTTGCAAAGTAGCGTATTCTTCCTGCAATTCAAGCAAATCAGCTTTTACATTATCACGTTCCAGTGTAACTTGCTCTTTTATTACCACTTCTGTATTTGCACGTCCACGTTCATGCAGCCAAAGGCCTATAAATGTTCCGTTTCCCAATAATAAGAAAATCAATAGAATAATTAACAACTTGTTGTTTGACT
>JAIOQD010000186.1 GCA_021413595.1 Bacteroidota bacterium
GCAGTTAAACGTCTTGAATCTATCGAGCTATTTTTGGTAATTATTTTTACGATGGAAGTAGCACGCATTACGCTTAAATCCCAGTTATCCTTAATTTCACCTTTACCGGTCATTGGTACATCATCAGTATGTCCTTCAATCAAAATATTTATTTCTGAATTTTGCTCAAGTACTTTTGCTACTTTTTTTAATGCATCAACACCTTTTGTTTCCACAGTTGTGCTGCCAGAAGCAAACAAAAGATTTTCCTCCATTGAAACATATACTTTACCATTTTTTTGAGTGATCGTTAAACCTTTCCCCTCAAAGCCGAACAGGGCATCTGTTAATTTTTTCTTTAGGTCATTAACTGCATCGTCTTTCTTTTTCAGAACGCCTTCCAATTCAGCCACACGAGCCTCGCGTTTTGTTAATTCTGCAGTAAGTACATCTAAATTTTTCTTTTGATCATTTAATTGAGCTTCCAGTTGTTTTAGCTCATCCTGCTTTTTTAAAAGCTGATTTTGTGTAAGCTGTAACTCACTTGAAAGTTTTTTGGTATCTGCAATATTACCGCTTAACAAGCTATTATATTTATCAAGTAATTGCTCGTTTACCTCATTTAGTTTATCGTATTTTGCTAGGAATGTACGGTAGCTGCTTCCGCACATAGCGGTGTCTTTTTGAAGCGCTGTAATTGTTTTTAAATCATCCGCAAGGTTTTTTATTGCTTCCGTAAGTTTTGTTTCACACTCTTGGTTTGCAATTTTTAATGCAGCGAGATCGGTGTCGCAGGTTTTTCGTTTTGCTTGTTCTTCCTCGAGTTTACGCTGGGGCACACAGGAGAACATTACACTTACCATAAGTATTACCGCAATAGTGTTATATAAATTTTTCATTTTAAAATAATTTTATGATTATCGAGAATACAATAGTATCAATAAAGAATGTCATTTTTTTGGGTATATTGTAAAGGTTATACACTTAACATTGTTGAAAGACCTTGTTTAAGCCAACCACCTTTTTCTCGCTTCTGCCCGAATTGATATAGTGTTCGCTGATTTCGAGCGGAGTTGAGAGGGCAGGCGAAAAAATGAATTTACAATATGCCTTAGGATTCAGAGTTGTCCTCAAATTCGGTTATAGCACAAAAAAAACCATCGCTCCTTTTAGAAACGATGGTTTTTTTGTAATTTAGAATTTTAAATTAATTTTTAGTTAACACTTTGGTTTCAAAATAAACACGATATAAATCGCGGTACTCCATGGCGTTTGCAGGAAAACTTTTAATATAGGTTTGAATTAAACGGTAATTTTCATCATAAAAAATAGGCATGATAGCGGCATCGTCAATGGCCACCTGATCGGCTTGAAGATACAATTTCATGCGTTTAGCCATATCTACTTCCTGCAGCGCTGCTGAGAATAAGGAATCGAATTTTTCGCTTTTATATCGCATAGCGTTTAGATATGTTTTATCATTTAGGTTTTTAGGAATATGTTTACTGTACAAAAGTGTTAAGAATGTTTCGGGATCAGGGTAATCTGCTACCCAACCTGTTCTCCAAAACATTGTTTTACCAGTTTCTACCCGCTCAAGATGCTCTGCCTGTGGCAACACATTTAATTCAATGTCGATGTTTAAATTTTCTTTTAGCATTTTTTGAATTACTTCGGCTATCTGAATATTTCTACCTCCGCCTCCACTATTAATTTGAAGTGTTAATTTTGGAAACCCTTTTCCTTCGGGATAACCGGCAGCTGCTAAATGTTTACGCGCTTTATCAGGATCAAAATAAAACCCTTTTAAACTCTTTGAATCATATTCCGGAAAGGAAGGTGGAACAATACCATAAATACCGGGAGTACCCTCTCCCTGAAGTGTATAAGTCACAATCTTTTCGCGATCAATTGCATAATTAAAGGCCAAACGAACATCTTTTTTATCAAAAATGTTACTTTGTATCTGGAAACCAAAATAGAAAACTGTCATGGCCGGAATAACCTGCAAATTGAATGGAGCATTCGCTTCTTTTGCATGGTCAAGTTCACCTAAAATATCAGATATCGATTCTACGGGTATCTGAAAAACCATATCCAGGTTACCTCTCTTAAATTCAAGCAATTCAGATTTTTTTTCCTTAATAAAACTAAATTTAACAGCATCTAGATATGGCAATTGATTATCAAATTCATCTACACCCCAATATTGCGGATTTCTTTCAAGGATAACCACTTCGCCTTCTTTAACGCTTTTAACCTGAAATGCACCTGTGCCAACGCATTTTGAGCGCATTTCAACACCATATTTATCAAAGGCTTCTTGTGGATAGATCCAACATCCGGGAGTGCTTAAAATATTTAAAAAACCAGCAAATGGATAAACCAGGTTGATTTCTAACGTTTGATCGTCAATTACTTTTAGCCCAGAAATACCTCCTGCTAAAGGTTTTTTATCTACGGTTGATTGAAAATATTCATTAGCCCCAACCACCTTATCCTTAAAAGTATTACCAAACTGCTGGTTTTCAGGACTGGAAGTGCATAGTTTTTCGAAGCAGTAAACAAAATCTTTTATCGTTACCTCGCGACCTTTTCCATCGGAAAAACAAGGGTCGTCATTAAATTTAACACCTTTACGAAGCGTAAATGTCCATTTGGTTGCTTCTGCATTTCTTTCCCACTTTTCTGCCAAAGAAGGCAAAACAGTTAAGTCGGCCTGAGAAAGCTTCACCAAGCCCTCATATACCTGACTGGATATACGTTGCGAAACAACTTCTGTAACATTTAGAGGAAACAGATTTCGGAAATCTTCGGTTTCGTTCATTCTAAATACTCCACCGTAATATACGCCCCCCTTAGCTTTTCTTGATTCTCCGGTAGATTTATTCTCTCCACCGCAGGAAGCCAAAAGGCTAACCATCAAAAATAAATAAAATATTTTTTTCATATTAATTTATAGGTACACTTATTAATTCTAAAGGAACAAATATATTAAGATTATCTGAAAGTTTAGCAAAAAAAACGCTCGTGAATTACGAATGTTGTAGTTGTCATTTGTAACCCTGAAAAACCCTTGATTTGGAAGATAAAAACTTATTTTTTTACCGCTAAGACGCTGAGTCGCAAAGAAAAATTAAAAAATAAACAATCTAGCATCAAAACTTTGCGCCTTAGCGTCTTAGCGGTTAATGTTGTTTTTTCAATTTTTGCCCCCCCCTAAAACTAAAGGTCGATCTCCAGCAATACCGGACAATGGTCAGAGTGTTTCGCTTCCGCCAATATGGCTGCACGTTTCATTTGTGCCTCCATATTAATACTTACAAGGTTATAATCAATACGCCAACCAAGATTTTTGGAACGGGAATTCGCTCTGAAGCTCCACCAGCTGTAGTTATGCGGTTCTTTGTTAAAATGCCGAAAACTGTCAACAAAACCCGATTTCATAAATTGATCGATCCAGTCGCGTTCCTCCGGCAAAAACCCGCTGCTATTGGCATTGCTTTTAGGGTTATGAATATCCACTGCCTGGTGACAAATATTATAATCCCCACAAATAATAAGTTTTGGTCTGATTTTTTTTAATGTATCAATATAATTTTTAAAATCTCCCAACCATTTAATTTTAAACGCCTGGCGCTCTTCTCCACTACTTCCACTCGGATGATAAACACTCAAAACAGATACATCACCATAATCGGCACGAATAACACGACCTTCGAAATCATAATGTGGTATTCCGCAGCCATACTCTATGTGATCGGGTTTTTGTTTGCTAAAAATAGCAACACCACTATACCCTTTTTTTTGTGCCGGATGCCAATAATGATGATATCCTGCATTTTCAAATACTGTAAGATCAAGCTGTCCCGGCTCTGCTTTTAATTCCTGAAAACATAAAATATCAGGGTCGGCAGCTTTTATCCAGTCCATAAGCCCCTTGCTCATAGCCGAACGAATACCATTTAAGTTATAGCTTATAATTTTTGTCATTATTTTACGTCTTTAGATGTAAAGGTAAGTCAAAAGTTTTAAAATCAAAAGTCAAAAGCTGCGCTTTGTTCTCCAACCTTTTGAATTTTGAATTTTCTCTCCATTTACTTTAAGTTTTAAATAGTACTTTTAAATTTGTGATGGATCGCAAAATAATATCGTTTTTCTTTTTGCTGTTTTTCTGTGTAAACGGGTATGCTCAATACACAAGCAATAGCCACACAAAACAATTAAAAATTATTGGTGACACCAGCCAACTCGACACGCTCAGCCTTGTGCCGGGGTTCATTAAAATTACAACCGGTAGTGGAATAGTACTGGACACCTCGTTCTACAAAATAAATTACGCGGAAGGTCTGTTGATCTTAAATCGAAGCAGTTTTGTTAAAAACAATTTTATTGCCGACAGTCTAATTGTTTCCTATAAAACATTTCCGTATTTATTTTCTTCCGAGGTAAAACACAAAGACCTTAGCCGGATAAAGCCTGATCTGTTTGGTAATGTAAACCCTTTTAGCTATACAATTGAATCGAAAAGTGACGATATTTTTAAAATGGAAGGCCTGAATAAAAGCGGAAGTGTTTCCCGTGGAATTTCTTTCGGCAACAACCAGGATATGGTTGTAAATTCTAATTTAAATCTTCAGCTATCAGGGCATTTAAGTAATAATATTGATATTTTATTGGCTGCAACTGACAACAACATT
>JAIOQD010000187.1 GCA_021413595.1 Bacteroidota bacterium
TCAATTTTATTGCGGAAAAAATTGATCTGGATTCGGCTGATGCAATAAAAGATCTTTCATTTGAATTACGTAATCAAATCGATAATTTGTTTATGGTGCTTGGTGCTGAAGTAAAAGGCAAACAAAGTTTATCCGTTATAATTTCTGATAATCTGGTAAAAGATAAAAACTTAAATGCTGGAACCATTGTGCGCGAAATAGCAAAAGAAATTCAGGGTAATGGTGGCGGAGCAGCATTCTATGCGGTTGCCGGAGGCGCTAATTCTCTAGGGATCGCAAAAGCATTGGAAAAAGCCAAGAGTTTTTTGAATTAATTACACCCTGACAGGGTTTCAAACCCTGTTAGGGTTGAAAAATTAAAGCAAGTAGTTCTTAAGGTATTGGTCCTATCTCCCTAACAGGGTTTGAAACCCTGTTAGGGGGAAAATTATTTTTCAACCCTCCAGTCAATCGGCAAAATACCCTGATGTTCTAAGATCTTATTTGTTTTTGAAAAATGTTTACAACCAAAAAAAGCGCCACGAGCCAATGGTGATGGGTGTGCTGCCTTTAAAACAAAATGTTTGTCTTTATCTATCAGTTCTTCCTTTGTTTGAGCAAATAGTCCCCACAATAAAAACACAACCCCTTTTTTTTGCTCGGAGATTGTTTTTATTACAACATCAGTAAATACTTCCCAGCCTTTTTTTTGGTGAGAACCAGGCTGTCCTTCACGCACAGTTAATGTGGTGTTAAGCAATAAAACACCTTGATTGGCCCATGGCTCCAAATTACCGATTAGTGACACCGGAATACCCAGATCTGTGTTCAACTCCTTAAAGATATTTTTTAATGAGGGAGGGTTTACCACCCCTGAACTAACAGAGAAGCTTAAACCGTTGGCCTGTCCCTTTTTGTGATACGGATCCTGACCAATAATAACCACCCTTACGTTTTCGAATGGAGTATGATTAAATGCCGCAAACAACTGATTACCAGAAGGAAATACAGTGCTTTTTTCTTTTTCCTGCACCAAAAACTCCTTTAGTTTCAGAAAGTAGGGTGCAGAAAATTCATTATTCAATACTTTTTTCCAACTGGGCTCGATCGCAACATCCAATGTTTTCATGGCTTTTAATAAAATTTAGATGTTCAAAAGTACTATCAACTAAATGATTTTTTTTGTGTTTTATAAAATATTTTTGTTTAAATAGAACTTTTTTGGTAACTTTGCCGTTCAAAGATATTAAAGAAACCATTTTTATCTGATCTAACATGAAAAAAGTTTTTGCAACTGTTCTATGTATTATTTTTATTAGTTCTGTTATGGTTTCGTGCAAGGTTCAGCACGAACGCTGTGCTGCGTACGGAAAAATAAACAAAATTGACACCGGAAAATCTTTCACAGATAAAACTGCAAAGTCAATTTAATCTCCAAATTTTATATTCTATGGATTGGCTAAACCTTACTTCTGAAACTCAGTTGGAGGAAATCAGTCAAAAATCATTTGAAACGCAGTTAAAAGGCATTTTGCTTTTTAAGCATAGTACGCGATGCTCTATAAGTTCGATGGCACTATCCCGCTTAGAGCGTAAGTGGAAACTCGAAAACAACATCGTTCCGGCTTATATCCTGAATTTACTTCAATACCCTTCTGTTTCTTCAAAAATTGCTGAACAATTCAATATTCAGCATGAATCTCCGCAAGTTTTAATTATAAAAAACGGAAAATGTATCTATCATGCTTCTCATTCCGATATTACAGCGGCTGATATTGAATCAGCAATAGGATAATAAGGGCATCCCCGAAATTCGAAAAACAATAAAAAAGATTAACCGCTAAAACAATGTTATTCGTTAAAAAGCCATCGCACCTATTTTAACAAGCTCAATATGAACTGTGCGCGGTCAGTCGGAGCTTGTCGAAGACCTAGGCCAGGCGTTTCTGATAGCCACCCCTTAACGTAATCACATTTACCGCAAAGACGCTAAGACGTAAAGAAAATAATAACATTGCTTTGCGCCTTTGCAGCAAAAAAACATGGCTTAATCCCTCTCCTTCTGTTTATGAACATTCTCCAGCCCACCACAATCAATACATTCAAGTCCCTGCTTGGTCATTATCCACTTACGGTTAACCATGTCAGAATCCAAAGCATCGTTCAGATTATCAATGTTAAAAATTATTTTTTCCATCGATTTACTTAAAAACAGTGTTTTATTTACCGGAACTTTCAAAACCAATTTCACATTTTGTGCCCGTAATTTATCTGCACTTTCTATATCAAAATAACTGTTGAATTCTATTGTTGAGTCATTTTGAATGATCGTATAATCAATACTCTTAGCGCGATATGCCGCTTCCTTTTTATTATATCCCTGAGCAGATTTAATTACAACTAATTCAAAACTGTCGGTTGCACTTGCAACAATATTAAGAGTAGGATAGCCTAAACGAAATTTATTTTCATCCTTTGAGATCATGGTCCAATCACCCAAATGAATATTACGATGGCGGTGATAAGATTCGTCTTCATCCTCTTCCACCATTTGTTTTAGATTCAGATAAAGTGCATTTCCTTTGGGTTGATTGATGTTAATATTCTGTTTCGCAGTTGATTGCTCCGAAAAATCAACACCCAACTGAAGTCCAACATATATAAGCAATGCAAGGCCACATAACCATAAAATATTTGCTGTATATTTTACAACTCTGTTTTTTTGTTTGATCCCAAATAAATATTTTATCCCTCCATAGATCATTGATATCAAAGGAATGCCAAGGAACAGAATCAAAGCAATTACTACAAAAGTTATTGGCAGATCATTGGGCAGAACCGCAGAACTCAATTGGTACAACGAAAAATGGACTGAATCCCCAGCGTTTCCAAAAATGGAAATGGTACCCCAACCGAACAGGGTTGCCAATAA
>JAIOQD010000633.1 GCA_021413595.1 Bacteroidota bacterium
GGTGGGAAAATAATAAGCGAATTTTCCTTACGCGACTGGGGCGATTCGGTTGCTTATATCAGCGACCCCGATGGGCACATCATTGCTTTCGCAGAAAATAAAGCATTAAGTCATTAAAATAACAAATTGCCAAATTTAAAATTAGTTTACTTGCTGATGCGTGGTATCAATATCGTGTGTAGCTTCAATTTTTTCTAGATCCATTCCACAAACAGAACATTGCCCTTGTTTCTCGTAGGTTTTGCCTTTCTCACAATCCATCGGACATTGGTAGGATGCTTTTTCTTCAGTTTGTTCTGTTCCTGCATTATTTGAGTTGTTGCAACTTGCCATAACAACACTTAGTAAACCGAATATTACTACCCAAAGCAAAAATGTTTTTTTCATATTTCTTTATTTTTAAGATTACAATTGTTTATTTAAATTTATTCCACTAAAATGAATAAGATAAACCTCCCATCAGGCTGAACTTTTGTGTTGGATAGTTACTCCATCGATAATAACGATAGTTAGCAATATTATTAAAGTTTAGGAAGAATCCGAGTTTTTTATTATAACGGTATTCTAAACCTATATTTGCATCAAACACACCCTTTAGCTCTTTAGCAACTACCTGCGTTCCTGTGATGGATGTTGTATCGCTTACGAATGTTTTCGCAAATTGGTTGTCGATATAAAACAGATCAGCCCTGACTACTATTTTTTCTCTTAAATTATAATTTGCAGAAAGTGTAAGTTCCACTTGTGGCTTATACCAAGCCCTTGATTCAGTTTTCATTTTGTAATTAAAATATTCTCCTCGTAAACTGATGCGTAATTTTTCCTGTTGTTGGTAGGAAACTTCACCACGGATATTTAACAATGAAGCATCGTCATAAATGACATCAAATTTATTTCGCATCAACTGAAGTGTATCATTTACAAACAAGGCCATATTACTTATGCTTGAATAGGAAGCACGGGCATTAAAAGAAGTGGTAGAAGATAATGTACCTTTAATACCTCCATACACCTCATACTTTTTATTTGAATTCATCATTTTAAGTTCTGATAAAACAAAAGGATTATTGGTAGTAAAATTTCTTAAACTGTTTTTTTGCAATCCTCCGGATAAACCTGCATAGGGAATAATTATATCGTCAATTACATTATAACTCAGGTCAACATTGGGATAAAAATAAAATTTTGTTTTCACGAAATTGTCCATAGTAGCTGTAAATCCAATACTAGCTCTATATTTTTCACCGGTAGAAATAAAGTTTGGATTTAAGGCAACAATTGTATTGTTAACAGTATCTAATTTGTTTTTGTAGTTATAATAGTCAACTGAAGCATTTACTTTTAGCACTTCTTTATTAATGGCTGTTTGCAGGAATCCTGTTGCTTTTATATTGTTTTCTGAAGCTTTAAAATGATCAGCTAAATTATAATAACTTAATTTTACATCATGATTGTAACGTTTTGGATCGGTGTAATGGCTCACTAGTTGGGCGTTTCCAGTAATGTAATTAAATCTTTGTTGATTGTCTTCCGCTTTAACGAAATTCAAGTCTTTATCATAACCATAAAAGTGAACTACATTGCGTGCATAATCAAAATTGCCCATGAGCGAGTGTTCCTTCAAAAATTTTTTTCCGTATAAACTTACTTCATTATCACTGAAACCTGAATATCCATAGTCTTTAAGAGTTGCTGACGATGATAAATGCTTTAATCGTACACCGTATGCACCCTCTTTTGAACGTAAATTATTAAACCACAATTCGCCATAAGGTGTTGTATATGTGCCCATTCCAAGTTTTACCAACGCATTGTATAGCTTGGTAAGTGGTTCACCTACCATTTGTGCGGGTTTAATAGGATCCACATCAAAACCAGTATTTATTTTTTTTGAATTTATTCCATAAGCTGAAACAGGGATCTTTTGAGTAGAATCGTTGATTGTAGGGTTGTCATTGATCTTATTCGCATCTACAATTGTAGGCTTGTATTCACCTACGCTTATGATGATCATGGAATCTAAGTTCTTTTGTGCCATCAAAGCGCAAATAGGCATTGAAAACAAAAGGAAAGTAATGATTATTTTTATATTAATATTCTTTCTCATCTGTTGCATTAGTTTGCAAAAAATTTAATTCTGATTTTTGATTTCCTGTGGTACAGGTTCATTAAAAAGCTTTTTTTGCTCTGTGCTATCGCCTTCAAATTTTATTTCAACAGGCTCACTTACTGTTTTAATTTGTTTTACCGTTTCTTCAGCTACCGTTATTTTATCTAATTTTTCTTGTGCTGTTTTTATCAATTCCGGAATATCCGAATCGCTGATAATTGATTTTAAAGTGGTTTTAGCTTGAAAATTATCATTTTGAGACGAATAGTTATCAGCCAATAGGATCAATGCTTTGGTTACCCAGTATGGATAATCACCATCACCATTAATGAAATCAAAAATTGTTTTTTCAGATTGTTTATACTCCAGTTTCAGATTTTGAATAAATGCGACATTGTAAGATGCCTCGGCTCCAAGTTCATTTTTCGCAGAGTAAGCAACTGCGCGGAATTCGGCTATTGCGTCATCATATTTTAAGGTTGCAAGCATAGCTTGAGCAATAGTAAAATGCGCCTCGTGTTTCAATTCGTTGCTCAGCTTATCTAGCGCTAATATCTGGTTTGAATACAGAATTGCTTCCTGATAATTTTTCAATTGATTGTTGCAACGCATTAAGCCTATTTTAGCGCTTGCACTATTTTTAGGATTCTCCGCTTGTAACTCTAGTTGTTTGAAATAATCTAATGCTTGTGTGTAATTTTGTTTTTTGAATAAAATATCAGATACACGATAAAGTGACTGCTCCGTAAACTGGTTTTTGGTTTTACCAATTATAAAAGCGTAGCCTATTATAGCGCTATCAGAATTTCCTAGTTTGTAATCGCACTCTGCTTTATAAAAACGGGCATCCATAATAAAAACACCATCAGGAAATTTTTGGATATATTTTTCAAAATCACTTACTACCTTTTGACAATCCTGTTCCATATAATGATTTTTTCCGCTAGTGTAGGCTAGTGAATCAAGCTGTTTCATTGGCATTTCCGCCCCAATGGAGGTTAAGTAGTCCTGTAATGAAAATACATTTCCTTTTGACGTATATATATTTTTCACAACTTCTATCGCCTGGTCAGCCTCTGGCGATTTACGGTCTCTCTTAATTAATCTATCAAACGTGGCCAACGCATTATCGTCATCACCCAAGTTACGATAAATCAACCCTATTTTACTTAAACAAACATTTACATAGATACTATTAGGGAAATCGTTAATGAAATTTTTGAAATTTGTTAACGCCAAATCGCTTTGATTATCCGACAGGTAAGTTAGTGCAAGTTCAAACCTTGCTTTCTGAAAATAGGTTGATTGAGGGTATGTTGTAATAAATATTTTCAGATCTGAAATTTTTTCAGCAAATTTTTTCTGAACACCATTGGATAATGCTTTTTGAAATAAAGCGTAATCAGCATCCACCAATTTTATTTTATAGGATTGTTCATAATAGTCGGCAGCATTATTAAAATCACGGCTCATAAAATAGCCGTCACCAATACGATTGTAAGCATCATTGATTTTTTTTGCATCAGCCTGTGATTGAAATGTAACAAATTTTCGGAACCATAAATTACTGTTTGTGTAATTTTTTAATTTGTAATAGGAGTAACCAATATTATAATTGGCATCACTTAGTTCTGATTTACCTATCGCACCTGGTTCAGCAATATATACCAGATAACTTTCTATTGCATTTTGATACTGTTTGTCACGATAATAAGATTCACCAATCCAATAAACCGCTGAGGATGTTATTTCCTTGTCAAACATATATTTTCTAGCTTTATCAAATAACAGTATTGCAGGAACAAATTCAGAATTGTTGAACAAATCAATGCCGCGGTAATAGGCGATTTTTTGATGTGCCTGTTTTAATTCGGGTGTTAGCATTTTAATGCTCTCTATTGATTCAAGAGCGTCTTTGTAATTTTTAGAAGTGGTGAATACATTTACCAGATAGGTATATGCTTCGTCAACGCGTGATGAATTAGGATAATTTTTAATATACTTTTGAAACGCCTTCATGGCTTCGTTGTATGGGTTGTAAGCTAATTCGTAACACAGTTTTGCGTAAGTATATAGTGCATCTTCCTGTATTATCGGATCAAAATCTAGTTTTGACGACAGTCCAAAAGAGTTTCTCGCATTTTG
>JAIOQD010000634.1 GCA_021413595.1 Bacteroidota bacterium
GGTTGTTAAACCTAATTGACAAAAAATTATTTTAGAAACACAAAAACACGTTGGTGAAGATACTGTGCGTACTATTGCAATGGATTCTACTGATGGTTTATACCGTGGAATGACTGTAATAAATACAGGAAGAGGTATTACAATGCCCGTTGGTGATAAAGTAAAAGGCCGTCTTTTTAACGTGGTTGGTGAAGCCATTGATGGTATTGGACAAGTTAGTAACGAAGGTGGTGCTCCAATTCACCGTACTCCGCCTAAATATGAAGATCTTTCTACTTCTACAGAAGTATTATTTACAGGTATAAAAGTAATTGACTTATTAGAGCCTTATTCAAAAGGTGGTAAGATCGGTTTGTTTGGTGGTGCAGGTGTTGGTAAAACTGTGTTGATCATGGAGTTGATCAACAATATTGCTAAAGGTTACGAAGGTTTATCTGTATTTGCAGGTGTTGGTGAGCGTACACGTGAAGGAAATGACTTATTGCGTGAGATGATCGAATCTGGCGTTATCCGTTATGGTGAAGCTTTTAAACATTCTATGGAATCAGGTGGATGGGATCTTACTAAGGTTGATATTGCTGAATTAGCTAAATCGCAAGCAACATTAGTATTCGGACAAATGAACGAGCCTCCGGGTGCACGTGCACGTGTTGCTTTATCTGGTTTAACTATGGCTGAATATTTCCGTGATGGTGATGAAAAATCAGGTGGTCGTGATATCTTATTTTTTATCGACAATATTTTCCGTTTCACCCAAGCTGGTTCTGAAGTATCCGCATTGTTAGGCCGTATGCCTTCAGCTGTGGGTTATCAACCAACATTGGCTACTGAAATGGGCTTAATGCAAGAGCGTATCACTTCTACAAAACGTGGTTCTATTACATCAGTACAGGCGGTTTATGTTCCTGCGGATGATTTAACAGATCCGGCTCCGGCTACTACGTTTGCCCACTTAGATGCTACTACTGTATTGAATCGTAAAATTGCAGAATTGGGTATCTACCCTGCGGTAGATCCTTTGGATTCTACATCCCGTATTTTAAGTGCAGCCGTATTGGGTGATGAACACTACGGAACAGCACAAAAGGTAAAACAGATCTTACAACGTTACAAAGAATTACAGGATATTATTGCTATTCTTGGTATGGATGAATTATCTGAAGAAGATAAATTAGTGGTACACCGTGCAAGACGTGTTCAGCGTTTCTTGTCACAACCATTCCACGTAGCAGAAGCGTTCACTGGTTTGAAAGGTGCACTCGTGGATATTAAAGACACTATCAAAGGATTTAATATGATCATGGATGGTGAAGTAGATCATCTTCCTGAAATGCTGCGTTTAACCTTGTTGGTTCTATTGAAGATGCTATTGAAAAAGGAAAGAAAATTTTAGCTGAAGTATAAAAATTAGTTTAATTTGGAAAGTTTAAACTTTCTAACTTTAAACGTTCTAACTTTAAACTTAAAAAAAATGTTTTTAGAAATAATAACTCCCGATAAAAAAGTGTACAGTGGTGAGGTAGATGCTGTAAAACTGCCCGGTGCTGAAGGGGCTTTTGGTATTTTAAAAGGTCATGCTCCTATTATTGCTACATTAAAGAAGGGAACAGTAAAAATTACGGATACGAAAAAACACATTGAAAATATTGAGATCAATGGTGGAGTAGTGGAAGTACTTAACAATAAAATTATTGTTCTTGCTGAAAATGTTTAATTAAATTTTTATTTTAAGATCCCGTCCAGCAAAATGCCGGACGGGATTTTTTATTTGTTTTCGCGAAAAGCTCCTGATGACATAAAGGGCATGGGAAAAATAACACAGTAAGATGGAATACTTCCTCATTTGTATCGCTGCACTGATTGGTTCAGGTCTTACTTTGTTTTCGGGGTTTGGTTTGGGGACAATACTCGTTCCTGTATTTGCTATTTTTTTTTCAATAGAAATTGCGATTTCCCTTACTGCAATTGTTCATTTTCTTAACAATTTATTTAAATTACTATTATTAGGCAAGCAGGCAAATAGAAAGGTTGTTTTAAATTTTGGTATTCCGGCCATTCTCTTTGCTTTTATTGGGGCTTTCTTACTTACGCTGTTGGCGGATTTGAATCCATTATTTCATTATTCGATTGCAGGTAAAACATTTGATGTAATGCCTTTGAACCTTACCATTTCGATTTTATTGATTTTTTTTTCTTTATTTGAAGTGGTGCCAAAATTTGCGAGTATTCAGTTCAGCCAGAAATACCTTGTTCTTGGAGGTGTTCTGAGTGGTTTCTTTGGTGGGCTTTCGGGAAATCAGGGGGCTTTAAGATCTGCGTTTTTGCTAAGAGCTAATTTGTCAAAAGAATCTTTTATTGCTACCGGAGTTGTTATAGCTTGCCTGATCGATGTTTCACGATTATTTGTGTATGGGAAGCAGATTTTCGGAATGGGAAGTGAATTTAATTTTACACTTATAATTGCAGCAACGCTATCAGCCTTTACCGGAGCATATCTTGGGAATAAGCTTCTGAAAAAAATTACTATTAAAACGCTTCAATACACGGTTGCTGCCCTGCTTTTTGTATTTGCTGTTTTGTTGGGTGTGGGAATAATATAACTCTCAAAATAAAATACTGAACAATAATCACTTGTTAGCGCTAAAAGTATATAAATTGTTTTTTTTTCTTCATTAAATACCACATAATAAATGATACATTTACATAGATAAATAAAACGATAGAAAGTGTCGCAAAGCCATCCGATAATAGGTGTATATGCCATACTTTAAATCTTGAATAAACAAGTTATACCAATTATATATTTAAAATAGTCCGATTTTCCAAAAAGCATTATTTTCCTTAGATATTGATCAAGTCATTGATCAGAACAATGGAGTACTTTAAAACAGCAATAAAAATGACCGACAATTATGACAATAGCAATTATTATTACGATATGCACTTTACTATTACTTGCTTATGTTTTTGATCTCACATCGTCAAAGACAAAAGTGCCTTCGGTAATTCTGTTATTGCTTTTAGGTTTTGTTGTTCGGCAGCTAACCCAATTAATTGAAATTGGTATCCCTGACCTGACACCTATACTTCCATTATTAGGGACGGTGGGGCTTATCTTGATTGTTTTGGAAGGTTCTCTTGAATTAGAATTCAACAAATCCAAAGCCCCTCTAATAAGAAAATCTTTTTTTGCTTCTCTTTTTCCAATGCTTGCATTGGCGTTTTTGCTTTCATTTTTGTTTCAATATTTCGGACAAACCTCCTTAAAAGACAG
>JAIOQD010000635.1 GCA_021413595.1 Bacteroidota bacterium
TTTTTCGATTTAAGATCTGCTACATCAACCAAAACAGCGGTAAGTATAAAATCCAGCTTTTTGATTTTTCCGATTATCTCTTTTATTTCTTTTTTGGTTATTTCTCCCCTGATCACAAAAAAATAATTCATTTGTTTCTGTTCAGGAATTAATATTCCGATCTCTGTTGATTGTGATTCCGTTTCAGTTTTACCAAACAATGTATTCGCTTTCGAATCAAATAATTTGTTTTCACTAAAATTTGAGATCACAAAGTACTCCATAAACTCATCAGTGTTTTCAAAACTAAACAATGAAAAAAAAGAAGGAGTATTTTGCTTTTTAGATTTAATTTCAAGTGGCTCACTTTTGGTCAAATCAAGCTCCAATATATTGTTCAGAGCCCAGCATATACGATAATCCTTTTCATGAGAGGAAATCCCTATCAACTTAAAATCATAATCATATTCTATATTAAGAGTATGCTTCCCCACAACTGCCTTTTTTAAATCAAACTGTAAATTTATAAATCTAATATGAAGAATGTGTTAAATATTTTATAAATATGAAATAATACCATTACTTATTATAAAACAGTCGAATCGTTTTGAATTGAGTATTGGTATAATATTAAGGGCGGATTTAAAAAATTCATTGTCAAAATAAAAACATCACCACTAAGACAATTAGAACACTTAGAAACACAATGAAATTCTCTGTAAGGCTTTTGAACTTAGTGCCTTAGTGGTTGTTTTTTATTTTTTAGAACTAACCTTAATAAATCATTACCATCCTACAAACCCGAGTTCGATTAATAAACAATGGCAGTATAGTCTATAAACAATAATAAAATGGAATCAAGAAATATAAACGATAATCATACTCTGTGGTTCTCTGTGGGTGCTCCGTGAAACTCAGTGAAACTTTTTTATGAAGTGCTTTTTTACATAACATGAGTAATTAAATTTTAAACAGCCTCTTAGCGCCTTTAGTGCCCAAAAAAAAATCGATTAACTATAACTCCATTAACTGTTTGGAAAAAGAAAATAAATCGCTTTCAGCAAAGCTTTTGGCCATTAATTGTACACCAAAAGGCAATCCATTTGAATGCTTTCCTATTGGTAATGAAATAGCTGGAAGTCCGGTAATATTGGCTTGTACAGTAAAGATATCTTCTAAATACATCGCTATAGGGTCAGCGCTCTTTTTCCCGAATTCAAAGGCTGTCCCGGGGGTTGTAGGTAAAAGGATAAAATCGTAGTTATTTAAAATTTCGTTTGTTTTGTTTTTTAATACCCTGCGTACCCGCTGCCCCTTTGAATAGTAAGCATCATAATAACCGGAACTCAACACAAATGTTCCTAACATAATTCTGCGTTTTACCTCTTCTCCAAAACCTTCGGAACGTGATTTTTTATACACCGAATCAAGACCTGAAGATGCGGCCTCCGATTCATTTGCAACTACCCCTTCGGTAGCAGCAACCTTTGAGGCAGCTGCTGTAATATTTACACTGCGGTATCCGTAAGTAATTCCGGCATAACGCGCTAAATTAGATGAGGCCTCTGCTGTTGTTAATACATAATAAGTTGGAACAAGGTAATCCAAATAAGGGAAATCAACAGCCTCTACAACATGTCCCGCAGCTTTTAGTTTATTGATAATCTCATTTATACGAATTTTTATTTCAGCATCTAGCCCATTGCTCTCTAAACAATCTTTTAAATAAGCTATGCGAAACTTAGGGGTGTTTGTATTTAATTCTTTTGAATATACAGGAACCGGTTTTGATGAAACAGTGCTGTCGTGTTCATCCTTTCCGGACATTACCTCCATTATCAAAGCAGCATCTTCAATGTTTTTTGTTAAAGGTCCTATTTGATCAAATGAGGATGCATAAGCAATCGCGCCATGCCTTGAAACCCTTCCATACGTTGGTTTTAATCCAACAACCCCACAAAACGATGCAGGTTGACGGATAGAGCCACCCGTATCTGTTCCAAGTGCAGCGAGGCATAGATCAGCAGCTACAGCCACAGCAGAGCCACCTGAAGAACCTCCCGGAACACGTTTAATGTCATGTGGATTTAGCGCTTTTCCAAAAGCAGAATTTTCGTTAGAGCTGCCCATTGCAAACTCATCACAATTGCAACGACCAATGATTATAGCATCTTCATTTAAAAGACGCTCCACCACAGTTGCACTGAAAAGCGAATCTTTCAATGCAATAACCATTCCTGCCAGTTTTCCGGCCGTTTTATTCTTAACCTTTTCATCTACTAAAACAGCCTTTTCTAGTGCTGATTTTTCGAAAACCTCCAAAAAAGCATTTAAGTGCTTCGTATCGTTTATACGATTTATGTAGGCTTTGGTTAATTCAACACAGGAAACGTTATTGCTGAATAAGTCGGATTGTACTTCTGAAAGAGAGTTGTAAGTTTTCACAAAGATTACTAATATCGGTTACTAAATCGAATCGTTGCCAATTTGCGAAATTGCATAATAAAAATAACAAACACAGTTTCGTAAATTCGCAATGATTCGTTTATCCGTAACCAGGTAAATTTGTATGGATTCGTTTATCTGTAAAGGAGATTAGTCCTTTTTTTCCGGAGTAGCTGTGGTGCTGTTTTCGCCATCAGTTCCTTTTGATGCGTCTTTAAAATCTTTTATACCTTTTCCAAGGCCTTTCATTAGTTCAGGAATTTTTTTACCACCAAAAAGCAAAAGAACAATTACCAAAATTACAATCACTTCGGTACCACCTAAACCTAAAAATCCAATTAAAACACTATTTAACATTTTGTTCTGATATTAATTTATAATATACAAAGATAAGCAAAAATTAATGTCAATTAGCTCTTGGGGCTGCGACAAATTTCCATGAATCCTAAAAAGTTCTCACAAATGTTGCAAATTTACGCAGATTGAGGTGTTTTCTGCGATTATCCGCGAAATTCTACTGCGAAGAACAGGTCTGCTGGAGAAAAAAAGTATGAAAGATTTTATGGCCTTCATGGATATTTTCTTCGGTGTTATTCCATTTTTAAACTACTTTTATTTATAATTCCATTTTAGCCCTTTAATCACACAGCAAAAAATATTTTTTTACCTGCAATATATGGCGGAACATAATGATACCGGAACCAAAGGAGAAGAATTAGCTGCCACTTTTTTGCAAAAAAAAGGATATTCTATCCTTGAAAAAAACTGGAGGTTTAAAAATCTGGAAGCGGATATTATAGCCACTGTTGCTAACACATTGGTTATTGCAGAGGTGAAAACAAGAAAAAGTAATTATTTTGGTGAGCCGGAATCATTTGTTAACAAACAAAAACAAAAAAATCTGATCAAAACAGCCCAAGAATACGTTGTTCGCAATCAGCTCGATCTGGAGGTTCGTTTTGATATCATTTCAATCATTCTTGGAGATAATCAAATGCAAATTAACCATATTGAAGATGCGTTTTATCCTATTGTATGAAATTAATAACGGAACATGGATGACACAGATTAATCCGATTTACTGATTTTACCCCTTAGTATTGATGCCAATCAAGGGTTGAAATAATTTTTCTGTTTGTCAGTCATACTGAGCTAGTCAAAGTATGTGGGCAGGCTTTCCCACACTCTTCAACAAGCTCATCAAAGTGACACCCCACAGCGCTTTCATCACCCAACCCTTGATTCGCATTATTAGTTTAATCTGTGTTATCCATTTTCTGTTCTTTTTATTTACAACTATCCTTTTTTCAATTTATCTTTGTAAAAAAATAATACAAAATGAAAAAAATAAAAGTTGCTATTAATGGCTTTGGAAGAATCGGACGTATTTCGTTTCGGGTAATGCTTGAGTGTGAAAACATTGAAGTGGTTGCTATTAATGATTTAACGGACAGTAAAACCCTTGCCCATCTATTAAAATATGATTCGGTACATGGCATAATAAAAGCGGATGTAAAAGCAGAAGAAAAAGCCATTGTTGTTAACGGAAAAAAAATAAATGTATATGCCGAAAAAGACCCGGCAAATCTTCCGTGGAAGAGTTTAGACATCGATGTGGTGATAGAATCAACAGGGTTCTTTTTGGATAAAGAATCTGCCGGAAAACACATTACCGCAGGGGCTAAAAAAGTGATTATTTCCGCACCGGCAAATTCAAACGATATTAAAACAGTTGTACTTGGCGTTAATGACAGTTTAATTAATGAAAGTGATCTAATTGTGTCCAACGCTTCCTGTACCACTAATTGCGCTGCACCAATGATCAAAGTACTGGATGAAAGCTTTGGATTAATAGAAGGTTTTATTACTACTGTTCATTCCTATACGGGCGATCAGCGTTTGCACGATGCCCCACATAAAGATTTGAGAAGAGCAAGAGCTGCAGCGGTTTCAATTATTCCCACTTCTACCGGAGCGGCTAAAGCGATCACAAAAATATTTCCTCACTTAGATGGAAAGCTTGGTGGCTGCGGAATGCGCGTTCCTGTGCCTGATGGATCTTTAACGGATATTACCTGTTTACTCAACAAACACGCTACCGTACAAGAAATTAATGCTGCATTTAAAAAAGCCAGTGAAACAAACCTAAAAGGAATCCTACAATATATGGAGGATCCTATTGTATCGGTTGATATTATTGGTAATCCACACTCCTGTATTTACGATCCGGAGTTTACTTCTATTGTTGGTAATATGATCAAAATAATTGGTTGGTATGATAATGAAGGGGGCTACTGCAACCGATTGGCTGATCTGGTTAAGAAGATTGGTTAAAGGTACGCCAGACAATAGCTCTTTTAGAAACTTCGGTTCAATAAAAGGTTGGAGCCAATTTTTAAAGTCCTGAACAGGTGAAATATATCACTAATTTGCTTTTTTACTTGACTTAAGAATCCGGTTTTCTTATATTTGTATCGTTGAAAAAATTAATCGCCATATCATTTGTTTTTGTTTTTCTGTATGCTAATACAGAAATGCATCAGCTATTAAAATTACCTGTGTTGGTTCACCATTATTTAGAACATTGCAAAGAGGCTAACAACAGCTCGTTTGTTGGTTTTTTATATAACCATTATAATAGCGAAAAACCTCATTCAGATAACGACCACCACGACCACCAGAACTTGCCATTCAAAACAGATTGTGCAAATATTCATACCTCATTTGCTTTTACCGGCCATCACCAATATTCATTTCAGAGCACACCACCTGTTTCAGTAAAAGTAAATGTGGTGTATAATGAAATCATTTATTCCTCCGCAAGCCTTTCCAACATTTGGCAACCGCCAAAATTCAGCTAATGAATTTATGAATGTTCTGCTAACGCAGAACAAAAAAACTGTTTACAGCGCTAACGCACTGCAAACTATCATTCATTTCAAATTTCTGAAATTATGCTTAATAAAATTATTGCGTTCTCTATAAAGAACAAACTCATTGTTGGGCTTTTCGTTGTAGCTTTAATAGCTTACGGACTTTACCAATTCACAAAATTACCAATTGACGCGGTACCCGATATCACCGACAATCAGGTGCAGGTAATCACCGTTACACCTTCGTTAGGCGCACCTGATGTGGAGCGCCTTATCACTTTTCCCATTGAACAAGCAAATAGCAACATACCCGGGCTAAAAGAAATTCGCAGTTTTTCGAGGTTTGGTTTGTCGCTGATAACCATTGTATTTGATGACGATGTGGATGTTTATTGGGCAAGACAACAGGTTACAGAACGCCTTAAAATTGCAGAACAGCAAATCCCAAAAGGTTTGGGCTCACCTGAATTAGCGCCAGTTACAACGGGGCTGGGTGAAATTTACCAATATGTTTTGAAACCAAAACATGGTTATGAAACCAAATACGATGCTACCGAATTAAGAACCATTCAAGATTGGCACGATCGGAGGCAACTGATCGGTGTGAAAGGTGTAGCTGATGTAAGCAGTTTTGGTGGTAAAGTAAAACAATACGAAATAGCCATCAACCCATCAAATCTACAATCACACAACATCACTATGAATGATGTGTTTTCGGCATTAGAAAAAAACAACGAAAACACAGGTGGTGCTTACATAGAAAAAGCATCTACAGTTCTTTATATCCGTACAGAGGGCTTAATCGGAAATATGGAGGACATTAAAAATATAGTTGTAAAAAACACCTCCAACGGAACCCCTCTTTTAATAAGCGATGTAGCAGAAGTGCGCATTGGTAATGCTACCCGATACGGAGCAATGACCTATAACGATGAAGGCGAAGTTACTGGAGCTGTGGTAATGATGCTGAAGGGCGACAACAGCAGTAGGGTTATTGAAGATGTAAAAGATAAAATTGCACAGATCAGAAAAACGTTGCCGGAAGGTGTGGAGATAGAACCGTTCTTAGACCGGACAAAAATGGTGAACAGCGCCATCAGCACAGTTTCCAAAAATTTAATGGAAGGCGCACTGATCGTAATTTTTGTGTTGGTTTTA
>JAIOQD010000636.1 GCA_021413595.1 Bacteroidota bacterium
TAGTAGCTCTACCAATAACGTGACTATCACTTTCCCGATTGTAAGTAATATCATAAGGCGGGATTACACGACCTGTTAGCTTTGATACAAAATTTCGTAAACCGGTAACCACTTCTTTTTCACCTCCCGAAATACTTGCCAAAGAATTATTATCAGATAGTGTCCAAACAGCTTGTTGTGCGGTGTAATTTGAATAATAATTATTTTTATCGATGTAACATGCCAATTTTATAAGATTGCTATCAGCCAACTTACCTATATCATAATCAGAATTACTTTGAGGTGATCCATTATGCGCCTGGCAACACATTCCAAATACATTTATAGTTTTTAATTGATTTGCAGAAACAAAAAAATCTTCGGACTTTGTAACTAAAAGATCCTGTTCATTATTTTTTTTTGAATCCAGTATTCTTCCCGCTTCCATTTTAAGATCTAACTTTTTGTTTGTTAGATTTTTTATTTTCATTTCAATAACATCCCCTGTATAACCTCCTTTAGCCTTTAAAGAAAGTTTTATTAATCCTTTTTTTGCCGCTTCTTCAATTGAGAATGCACAATTGGCGAATACCGGAACTTCTGTAATACTTAAAGCCAATACAATTAAATTGATTGAATTAAAAGATTTCATGGGGCCTCCTTTTTTTAGAATTTTATTCTATAACGGAGGAAAAGAGGAAAGATACATATGGAGGATAAAATATTTTTTAGTATTATTTCTTAAGGAGCTTCCTAAATTGATAAAATATTCTTTCAAAAACACTTAATTCTTCGGTTATAATATCAGCAGAACCTTGCATTTCTTCCTTGTATTCAAGATGTTTATTATAAGTTGTAGTTAAATTATTAGCAAGCGAAACTTCAATCGAATATGTCTCTTTTTGTGGCATTACAGATATATTCCTCACACTCCCTTTTAACATTCCATACTCCTGATACAAATAATTATTCAACTTAATATTTACGGTTTGTCCGATTTTTAATTTGCCGGAATTTTGAACTGGGAGAAATAATTTTGCAAGCATCTCTTGTTTTTCTGTTGGAACAATACTCAATACTTCATCGCCTTGTTTTAAGTATTGATTAATGCTCCAGTAATTGAATAATGAAATTTTGCCATCAACGGGTGCTTTCAGTAAAAAAGTTTGTTCCCATGTTTCAATTTGTGATTTCAATGCTTGAATACTTTGATTTAAAGCTTGCTCGTAGTTTGAATTTACTTGATAGGATTGCATTTGTAATTGTAATTTATTTTTTTCAAGATTATTGATAGTAATTTTGTTGTTGATATTTGCAATTTTTATGTTTTCATAATTTCTTTTTGCCGATAAAAATTCTCGTTTCTTATCTTCAAATTCCTTAGTTGCAATGGATTGGTTCTGCAATAGAGTAGTATACCTGTTAAAATCTATTTCAACCAATAAAAATTCTTCATTGTAAATGTTCTCTTGGGTTTGATATTTACCTTGTAATATCTGATATTCTGCAAGTTCCTTGTTTATGATTTCAATTTCTTTTTCTTGCGGATTAATTTCCATTTGCAATTTGTAATCATTGTAACTTTTCAAAAAGGGGATAAATGCAGGAGTTAAATCACCCATGTGTAATGAATCATAAGAAATAATTTCAGGTAAAGATTTAGATTTTAATTTTCGTTGCAATGAATCAATCAACAGGATGACTTTATTTACATCATTGTAATCGGCCGAATTTTCTATAACAAGTAAAAGACCTCCTTTCATTACTGCTTGATTGTTTTTTACTTTTAGTTCAGTGATCTTTCCGTTTATTTTGGCAATAAGTGTAACAG
>JAIOQD010000637.1 GCA_021413595.1 Bacteroidota bacterium
AGTGTATGCTATTTTTGCCTGGGTTGTGTGCGTATCGAAATTAGAATAACGGATTTTTACTGTAATACAAGAAGTTAATTTTTCTTCACCACGCATCTGAAAGGCTAATTTTTCAGTCATCGCAATTAATGTGGATTTAAGTTTAGTTAAATCCGTTGTATCACTATCATACGTTTCTTCCGTTGAAAGAGATTTTCGTTCTGAATATTGTTCAACAGGAGTATTGTCTATTGCATTGGCTTTTTTCCAGATACTGATTCCATTTGCACCCAATACATTTTCTAAAAGCTCAACAGGCATTTCCTGCAATGTTTTTATTTTCTCAACACCCATACTTCTCAGCAAATGAGATGTTTTTTCTCCAATCATCGGTATTTTCCGTATAGGGAGTGGAGAAAGAAATGTTTTTTCCGTTCCAAAGTCAATTTGTTTTTGCCCATTGGGCTTTGCTTCACCGGTGGCAACTTTCGAAACAGTTTTGTTTTTAGATAAACCAAATGAAATAGGAAGTCCTGTTTCATCCTGTATTTTGTGTCTTAATTCTGTTGTCCATTGATAACAGCCAAAAAACTTATCCATCCCTGACAGATCAAGATAAAACTCATCAATAGATGATTTTTCATACACAGGAGCTTTTTCACTTATGATCTCAGTGATAATATTTGAGTACTTACTATAATCTTCATAGTCTCCTCGTATAATAATAGCTTCAGGACATAATCTTCGGGCCAGTTTCATTGGCATAGCTGAATGAATACCAAATTTTCGGGCCTCATAACTACAGGAAGCAACAACACCTCTATCACTGCTTCCTCCAACTAATACAGGCTTACCAACTAATGCATTGTTTCGTAAACGCGATACCGATACAAAAAAGGTATCCAGATCCATATGTACTATTGTTCGTTCCATTTTACTGTTTTTTTTATAAAGTACCTTATACTGTGTTACACAATGCCCGCCTTTTCTTGATCCCGCTCGAAATGATCCAGCTCGAAATGGTTGCGTGCGTTGTCATTTCGAGCGGAGTCGAGAAAATCTGGAAGCCTTAGAATTAAAAATGATCTCGAGTTTAACTCAAACCCAAACAGGGAAGGCCATTTAAAAAGGGTGGTTTAGCATGTTTGATTTTGTTAAAAACAATTTCTTATTTTTAACAAGAGATTTTAATAACTTAGATTTTTCTTCTAAATAATTTAATCCATTTCCATTTTCTAGCTTGAGAATAGTTGGTGTATTATATAAAGGAGCGAATGCAAAAAGCAAAGTACCTCCGTTATTAAAGCAATAAACAAAAGATGAAATTGGTTCAGGTAAAATAATACCTCGTTTAACCGCGTATTGAGCTAATCGCCCACAGCAATGACTAATCACATTACTAAGCGAAGCCTGATATAATTCTGAAATTCCATTTTCATTAAGGTGTTCTTCTTTGATTATTCCAATCCTATACAATGTTTTACTAGTCGTTTTTAAAGACAATGATATATTATAATTTTCGATTGCCTTTTCGAATTCATTCATTCCTTCATAAATTCTACCCTTTAAATAAAATCCAATTTCTTCATCATTTTTATAATGAATAAAACTATTTATAAAGTTTAAAGCTGACTCATATTCCCTGCTTATCCAATGAATATATGCTTGTATCAAATTCAATTGA
>JAIOQD010000172.1 GCA_021413595.1 Bacteroidota bacterium
GTTTCGCCATTTCCCCATTTTTGCCAGGCCAACATGGATTTGCAAATATGGATTCCACGGTCATTTACAAGGTTTGTTTTTATCACCTTATTTCCTGCCGCTTTTAAAATTTCAGAAACTGAATAACCCAATAAATTATTACGCACATGACCAAGATGTAAAGGTTTATTGGTGTTAGGTGAGGAATATTCAACCATAACAGTTGGTGCATTTGCTGGTAATGTAGCATTAATAAAAGGCTTTCCATTGATTGTTTTAAAATAATTCAACCAAAACGAATCAGCAATAACAATATTTAAAAATCCTTTTATTACATTAAAATCAGCTACTTCGGGTACATTTATTTTAAGAAAATTTCCAATTTCGGTAGCGGTTTCTTCGGGTCTTTTTTTTGATATCTTTAGGAAGTTAAAAACTACCAATGTAAGATCGCCTTCAAAATCTGGATTTGTTTTTTCGAATACAATTTTTTCTATCGTAGTGCCATAAAGCGATTTCAAGGCTTCAATTGTTTTTTCGGAAAGTTTTTTTTCAAGGTTCATGTTAGTCATTAGTCATTGGTTTATTGGTTCATTAGTAATGCGAATCAAGGATTAGGTGATGGAAACGTTGTGCGTTGTCACTCTTCGACAGGCTCATTATGACCGACACAAAGACCTGTTCTTCTCTGAAGAAACAGCTATTTCAACTCTTGATTCACATAAATAACCAGTGAATTCGTAATTCGGTTAATATTAAAACAAACCCTCATCCGCAAAACTATAAAAACCATTATCGGTAATTATCAAATGGTCGAGTAAGGGTATTTCCATTATTTTACCTGCCTCTTTTATATTTTTAGTGATCTTTAGATCGGCTTCGCTTGGTTTTAGGTTTCCCGAAGGGTGGTTATGGCAAACAATGATAGAGCTGGCTTGGTTCCCGATGGCTGTTTTAAAAATTATTTTCGTATCCACCACAGTCCCTGAAACTCCTCCCCGGCTTATTAGTTCTTTTTTTATCATTAAATTGGCTCTGTTGAGCATTATCAACCAAAACTCTTCGTGCGGCAGATCCATCATAGATGGTTTCATAATTTCAAAAGCATCCTTGCTTGTAATTATTTTTTCGCGTTTAGGGGTTTCGGTTTCTTTTCTTCTTCGGCCTAATTCCAGTGCCGCAATTATACTTATTGCTTTGGCATCACCTATACCTTTAAATTGATTCAACTCTTGTACGGTAAGCTTTCCTAAATTATTGAGGTTATTATCCACACTTAGCAATATGCGCTTAGAAAGTTCTACTGCTGTTTCATCCTTGCTTCCCGAACCAATTAAGATGGCGATAAGTTCGGCTTCGGTAAGCATGTGTCTGCCTTTATCCAATAGCTTTTCGCGAGGACGATCTTCTTCCGCCCATGATTTTATGCCTACTGATGGTTTATAGTCTGCCATAAAAAACATTTTTTAAATTAACCCAAACATACAATAATGATGTGAGAACACGAATAACACGGATGCGGCTGATTTTTACGAATCTTTTATTCTGCGCAGCTTTGTAAATCCTTGGCCCATAAAGCAAGAAGCCGTTAAATAAAAAAATAAAAAAGGCTCCGCATACAGCGAAGCCTTCTCCATTCAAATAATATAAATTAAAATTTGATTATTTTTTTGCTGCTTTTTTTGGTGCAGCTGCTTTTTTAGCAACTGCTTCTTTTTTTGCAACAACTTTTGGTTCTGCTTTTACTGCTGTTGCTAAAGCATTAACTCTTTTAGTTAATTTTGATTTCAAATTAGCCGCTTTATTCTTGTGAATAACGTTTTTCTTTGCCAATTTATCAACCATTGCAACAACTTTAGGAAGTTTTTCAGTAGCAGATGCAATAACGTCATCTGTTCTTAAATCCTTAACTGCGTTACGCATTGTTTTTGCCTGATAACGATTTGTTAATCTTTTAGCATCGTTAGAACGGATTCTTTTGATACTCGATTTGTGATTTGCCATTTTCTTTTTTTTACGCTACCAATCTGTTGATTAGCAACAGTTTACTCTTTTTTTTGTTGTTGCAGTTTCCAGATATTTTAAAACCTACCTGCTTTTCCAACTTAAAATGGCATATCCTTTTTTGGAAGCCTTTTCATGAATTGGGATGCAAATATAAGCATTTTTTGATTTGTTTTCAACAATTGTCAAAAAAATTGATTTTTTATGATTTTTTTGAATTCGATATTAAGATATGGCTGTCCTTTTAATTCCTGTTTAAATTTTATTGCCTAATTCCAAAATTGTATTCAAAATTAATTCTCTCATTACATTTAATTTCTAAATAATCTTTAAATTGTGAATAAAAATCCTATTTATAGGACAATATTCTTCCCTAACCTGTTATTCTCAGAAGAAAGAATTAGGCTTATCCAGAGTCTTTGCCGAAGGCCAAGAGGGGGCTTGTTTCGGGGTTTTAGCAATATCTTTCATAATAACAAGATACCTTCTACTGCGAACAGGTCACAAAAGTTCGGGAAGACACAATCGGAAATAGTTTCAACCGAAACTAGCAATGAATAAAGTATTCAATACCAAAATATGTAATTAAATTTTAAACAGGCTTTTATGAAATTTAATTTTTATTTTTGGTGTAAGCAGAGTTTCGTAGAAGTAACTTTATCAATTGATAAAACAATGCGCAAAAAATTGAATGATTTTTTTAAAAAGATAATAAATACCGGAGTTAAACCCGAGTACCTGCCCTGGGAAAAACATCTCACAAGAAAACTGAATTTAGTTGCATTAATGGCCATACCGAATTTTATTTTGGCAATTGGATTTTTGGAAATTGTAGGATACTCCCAATTTCTTTTGGATTGTTATTGTGCTTTAATTGCTTTGTGTATTGTGCCGGTGATGAATGCGTTCAAAAATTATATATGGGCAGCCTATTGGTTTTTTTGTTACGGCTTTTTCTTTTTCTTTTTCATTAACCTTAAAGAAGGTAAGGAATCGTATATGATTTTATTTTATTTTCCTGTGATCATAAGTATGGTTCAACTTCTGGGACGGAAAGAAACATTTAAACATCTTATAATTTTAGGAGGCATCTGTTTGCTTTCTATTGTTGCCATTGCAATTGGATTTAAATTACAATTGTTTCAGGTTTATTTAAACGATGAAATTATCGGCAACCTGATCATCCTAAATATTTTAGTGAGTTTGTTATCTACACTCGCTTTCATGCTGGCTGTGGCATTAGAGTCCATAAAGCAGGAAAGTCTGATCGAAAAAATGTTTAAGGAAAAAGAAATTTTACTAGCAGAAGTATTTCACCGTGTAAAAAACAACATGAACATTGTTACAAGTTTATTAAATCTAAAAAAAAATATGTCCGACTCTCCGGAGGTACAAGCCGCACTTGAAGATTGTCGCGGTCGTGTGTATGCAATGGCATTGGTGCATCATAACATATTTACCAATAACAATACTATTGGTTTGAATTTTAAAGATTATGTAAATAGCCTGGTTACAGAAATAACAAACTCTTTAGGTGATAAAGAGGAGGTTGAAATAATTTTGGAAACAGAAGATGTTAATCTGGAATTATCAAATGCTATACCCTGCGGATTAATTTTAAATGAATTAATCACAAACTCGTTTAAATATGGACAATCAGTAACCAAAAAACTATTGATCCATGTTAAATTGAAAAAAAACAAGAATAAAATTGAGCTTGAAGTGAAAGATAATGGTCCGGGATTTTCGGAGGAGGCTCTAGAAAAGACCAACACCCTAGGCATTGAGCTAATAAAATCTTTATCAGAACAGATTGGCGGAGCTCATTCCTTCACTAATGATACAGGATTGGTTTTTAACCTTTCGTTCAAACAGGCATCCTGAAAGCCGATTGTCGGCAAGGTATTTGAATCCCATTTCAGTGAATAAATACCCGAATTTTTTTTAGAGCCTGTTTAAATTTTATTCAAAATTAATTCTATCATTACCTTTTATTTCTAAATAATCTTTTCATTGTGAATGAAAACAATATTTACAGACAATGTTCTTCTCTGACCTGTTCTTCTCTGAAGAAAGAATTGGCTCTTTCGCCAAAGAGTGATCTTGTTTGTGGTTTTAGCAATATCTTTCGTAATAAGAAGATTCTTTCTACTGCGAAGAACAGGTCACAAAAGTTCGGGATGACACACCTGGAAATAGTTTCAACAGAAATGAGCAATGGATTCAATAACAAAATATATAGTTGAATTTTAAACAGGCTCTTAGCGGATCGCTATTTTTTCAATCTTAACAGTTTCCTCTTTAACACTGAGCCGGTATCAAATTTTATCTTTACTATCTTTACAAAACTTTTTAAAACCGTATTACAAAATAAAAACAAACAAAATTATGGATGTTTCTTATATTTTAAATCACCTTGGTGAAGAACGTGAAGAATATTACGGAGCAGTTGCCCCACCTGTATTTCAAACAAGCAATTTTTGTTTTAAAACGGTGGCAGAAATGCGTGAAAAACTAAAGAAAGAATTAGAAACTCCTTTTTACTCAAGAGGTTTTAATCCAACCGTATCGGTTCTTAGAAAGAAAGTGGCAGCGCTGGAGATGGCGGAGGATGCACTTGTTTTTTCAAGCGGAAGCGCTGCTGTTGCAGCAGCAATAATGAGTGTTGTAAAGGCCGGGGATCATGTGGTATGTGTTGAAAAACCGTATAGCTGGACAAATAATTTGTTAACCAAATATCTTTCGAGATATGGTGTTATCTTAACGTTTGAAATGCAGGATATTGCAGGAGTTGCTACACTTGCCAAATCAAAAAACATTTTCACCATCATTGATAACAGTTATTGTTCTCCCATTAATCAACAGCCCATAACCATGGGGATTGATATGGTTATACATTCTGCCACTAAATATTTGAACGGGCATAGCGATGTAGTTGCAGGTGTGGTGTGTGGAACAAAAGAGCGGATAATGAAAATGATGGCAGAAGAATACATGACCATTGGAGGCATCATTTCAGCGCAGGACGCAGCGTTGATCTTGCGCGGCTTAAGAACGTTGGAACTTAGGGTAAATAGAAGCACAGAAAGCACAAAAAAGATTGTTGCTTTCTTAGAAAATCACCCTAAAATAAAACAGATCAATTATCCCTTCCTGTCCACAAATTCACAATTGCATTTGGCAAAAAAACAAATGAAACAAGGCGGAGCTTTATTTTCGATTGTTTTGAATGTTGAAAAAACTGAGCAGGTAGAAAAGTTTTGCGATGGGCTGAAACGTTTTCTTATGGCTACTTCCTGGGGTGGTTACGAATCTCTCATTTTTCCAATATGTGCTTTGGGTGCAAGTAAAAGCTTTGAAAATCCATTGCCCTGGAATTTAGTCAGGCTATATATTGGTCTGGAAGAAGCTGATTTATTGATTGAAGATTTGAAGCAGGCCTTGGGTAGTATCTAGTGTTTTATTGAAAAGATATGATAACACTGGATTTAAAGAAACTATTAATTTTATTGGCAAAGAAAATGCCGACCATTGCTCTTACAGGTCCTTGTCAGTAAGGAAACACAACGATACTTAATTTACATTTCCACATTACGATTACGTAAATTTATAGTACCTTCCAACCTGAGCCTAATTTCATTACTGTAGATATGACTATATTTTTTTATGTCCAGATTGGACTAATACTTATTGAGTAACAGATTAAAATAAATTCTCCAAACTTGTCTTATTATTTTATATGTATTTAACATATCTTTACTCACAATATATTGGTATTTACTAACGCAACAAAGCCTATTACATATTAGTATTAAACAGCCCTTTAAAACAATAAATTTTAAACCCGATAACATGAGTAAATTTTTTGGGAAAACCTGGTGGGGAGAGCAATGGCTAAATTCCTTAAGTAATATAGATTATGAAATTTCAACCATTAACAATGTACTCTATTTTTCTGCTTACGATATTGGTGCAAATACAGGAAACACACTTTATGGAGAAGAATTATGGAAAAGTGATGGAACATCTACTGGCACATATATGGTGAAAGATATTTACCCAGGCCAAAGTGGGTCGAAACACAACGACTATCAGCTTAAAGCTGTTAATTCTACCATTGTGTTTTCTGCAAAAGATGGAATAAATGGAGTAGAGCTTTGGAAAACAGATGGTACAGAAACAGGAACAACACTTCTAAAGAATATTAACCCGGATGTAATTAACGCTCAAATTGGTTTATCTTCATCAATAGTATTGAATGGGTATTTATATTTTTCTGCAAACAATGGTACTACTGGAGGCGAGTTATGGAAAACGGATGGTACAGAGGTTGGCACTGCTTTGGTAGCAGATTTATATCCAGGCGCTGATGGTTCATCGCCATTTGATTTTACTGTTTTTAACGGAAATCTTTTTTTTAGAGCAGAATCGGAATCGGAAGGTGTGGAACTGTGGTCTTGTGTAGCGGTAACATCATCCATTTCTGATGTTGAGTTAAGCAATAACATTTCTGTTTACCCCAATCCTTCAAACGGCATACTAACGATAGAACTAGCAGAGCTACAAGAAACTGAATTAACGCTTTATAACATATTGGGAGAACTTGTTTTTCATAAAACAATACACGAGAAACACAACACTATTAATTTACCTGATTTAAGAAATGGCCTATACACGATTCATTTAAAAAATGATAAAGGTACTACTACTACTACAAAATTAATTTTTAATAAATAAAAACAAGTTTTTGGGCCATTAAAATGCAAAATACAATTAAAATATACTAACTGCTTATTATGTAAAGCAAATGGATCGTGTACAATCTCCGTTCAGCTGCTTCCAGAATGTCCTGACGAGCCTCTTCTTTTATATCTACCTTATAGTTCACTTTTTAAGGCCCTTTAATTTATTGAAAGGCGAAACGCTTAATTGTCAGCGCCTTGGTTTGATGTAGCCTATAGCTACGCCCAATTTAAAAAGCCCCTCAGCCTTAAATGATTTTGTGAAACAAAAAACGGTTTACAAAAAATGACAATTTTTTTATTTAAGCCAAGATACTTTAGGGTCTTTGTCATTATTAATAACGGATCACAGATTTTTTAAAGGGAACAAGTATCATCAAGCAAACAATTTTTCAAGTCTAAAGAGAAAGAATTTAACATCAGTAACTCCTCTTAAATTAGCTCTAAAGAGTTTTAATTTTGCATTATATGATTCCGCATGTGC
>JAIOQD010000173.1 GCA_021413595.1 Bacteroidota bacterium
AGGCGCATTTTATGAAGAGCCGGCTTTAGATGGTTCTCGCCCAGGGCGCTATTATATTAATTTGTACAACATGGCTGATCAGGCAACCTATCAAATGGAGGCTTTGGCTTATCACGAAGGAATCCCGGGACATCACATGCAAATAGCCATTGCACAGGAATTAGCCAACATCGCTAAGTTCCGTATGCATGGCGGAAATACTGCTTATGTGGAAGGTTGGGCCTTATATTCAGAACTTGTTCCAAAAGAAATTGGTTTTTATCAGGATCCATATTCTGATTTTGGGAGATTAGCAATGGAACTTTTCCGTGCTGCACGCCTTGTGGTTGATACAGGAATTCATCGCAAAAAATGGACACGTCAAAAAGCATTAACCTATTTTAAAGAAAATACGCCAAATCCTGAAGGAGATAATAAAAAAGAAATTGAACGTTATATTGTATGGCCTTCTCAAGCTACCGGCTACAAAATTGGGATGATTAAAATTTTAGATCTTCGTGAAAAGGCGAAGATCCAATTGGGTAATAAATTTGATATCCGCGAATTTCATGATGTGGTGCTTACTTCAGGCCCTGTGCCAATGAACATTTTAGAAGAAATGGTAAATACCTGGGCAGAGAATAAATTAAAATAACGGGATGAAAGATAAAATTTGAGAGATAACTCACATATCTAAAATCTAATGTCTTAAATCTAAAAATCTAAATCAAAAATGGCAAAGAAAAAAGAAACAAAAAAAGAAACAAAATCAATACTTACAAAAAGTTCACATGAATTTTTACGTAATTATTTGAATAATTCATCTCCAACAGGTTTTGAAAGTACAGGCCAAAAACTGTGGATTGATTATTTGAAACCATATATTGACGATTATTTTTTCGACAACTATGGAACAGCTGTTGGTGTTATAAACCCAAAAGCAGAATTTAAAGTAGTGATAGAAGCACATGCTGATGAGATATCCTGGTTTGTGAATTATATTACTAATGATGGTTTTATTTATTTACGCAGAAATGGTGGTAGTGATCATATGATTGCTCCTTCCAAACGTGTAAATATATATACCGATAAAGGTATTGTTAAAGCAGTTTTTGGATGGCCTGCAATTCACGTTCGTGATGCAGCAAAAGAAGAACCACCATCCTTAAAAAATATTTTTTTGGATTGCGGATGTAATACAAAAAAGGAAGTTGAAGAACTAGGAATTCATGTGGGCTGTGTGATCACATACGAAGATGAATTTATGGTATTAAATGATCGTTATTATGTAGGAAGAGCCTTGGATAATCGTGTTGGTGGATTTATGATTGCTGAGGTTGCACGTTTATTAAAAGAAAGCAAAACAAAATTGCCTTTCGGTTTATATATTGTTAATTCTGTGCAGGAAGAAGTTGGTTTACGCGGTGCTGAAATGATTACTCATACAATTAAACCAAATGTGGCTATTATTACAGATGTTTGTCATGACACTCAATCTCCAATGATGAATAAAATCTCAAGCGGTGATCTGGCTTGTGGTAAAGGTCCTGTACTTACTTATGGTCCAGCTGTTCAAAACAACTTATTGAAACTTATCATTGAGGCCGCCAAGGGTAACAAAATACCGTTTCAGCGTGCTGCAGCATCGCGTGCTACAGGAACAGACACTGATGCTTTTGCCTATTCGGTAGGAGGTGTACCATCGGCATTAATTTCTTTACCGCTGCGCTATATGCACACTACTGTGGAAAGCGTTCATAAAGACGATGTGGAAAACGTGATTAAACTAATTTTCCAATCGCTGAAAGCAATTAAAAACAATCACGATTTTAAGTATATAAAAAAATAATTCTATTGAAATCAACTGAGCCTGCTCTATTCTTGAAAAAAGAAAGATGCAGGCTTTTTTATTCGATTTTTTCTAAAAAAAAATCCTGCAATACTGTTGGGCGCAACAATCCCAAAGGAAGAATTTACAATAATAACCTTCAATATATTTAAAATAGATTACTATACTTGAATACGTTAAATCCTTTTCATTAAAATTCAATTTTTTTTAACTAAAAAAAATGAGTATTTTTATTCAAAATTATGCGGTAAATTATTTATAAATCAATAAATGGCGATTTTAGGCTCCATACTCAAACGTACATTAGAACTAAGGGAAAGAATACCCAGAATACGTAAAGTTAACGGTTATACTCAACAAGCTAAGGTATTAAAAAAACTGCTTACTAAGGCTGAATTTACTGCCCTTGGCACGCATTATAATTTTTCTAAAATAATTAGTGAACCCGATATTGTAAACGCATTTCAGAATACAATTCATACACATGATTACAATTCAATGTTCAAAAAATGGTGGTTCCGTTCTTTGAATGGAGAAGCCTATGTTTGCTGGCCAGGACGCATAAAATATTTCGCATTAAGCTCAGGAACATCTGACTCTTCAAGCAAATACATCCCGGTTACTTCTGATATGCTGCGTGCTATAAAAAAAATCAGTATTCGTCAATTGGGTTTACAAAGTCAATATGACTTTCCGAAAGAACATTTTCAGCGTGGTGCCTTAATGCTAGGTGGAAGTACTCACCTAAATTATAATGGTACTTATTTTGAAGGCGATCTAAGTGGTATTACAGCTAAAAACATTCCATTTTACTTTCAACATTTTTACAAGCCCGGCAAGCGGATTTCAAAAGAACGTGATTGGGAAACCAAGCTTGAAGAGATCACAAAAAATGCAAAAAAATGGGATATAGCTATTGTTGCCGGAGTTCCGGCTTGGGTTCAAATTCTTTTTGAAAGAATTATTACTGAATACAAAGTAAATAACATTCATGATATATGGCCTAATTTGGAAATATATGTTCATGGTGGGGTAGCGATTGCACCTTATAAAAAAGGATTTGAAAAATTGCTGGGTAAGCCCATCATTTATTTTGACACCTATTTAGCATCCGAAGGATTTATTGCATATCAGGACAGACAAGGTACTGAATCTTGTAGAATGGTACTTGATAATGGAATATTTTTCGAGTTTGTTCCTTTCAATGAAAAGAATTTTGATTCGGAAGGAACAATTGTGGAAACCCCTGAAGCATATCATATCGGTCAAGTTCAGGAAGGAGTGGAATATGCCTTATTGCTTTCAACGTGTTCGGGAGCCTGGCGTTATTTGATCGGTGATGTGATCAAATTTACATCCCTTGAGAATTATGAAATTATTATTACCGGCCGTACAAAGCAATTTTTAAGTTTATGCGGTGAACATTTGTCTCAGGATAATATGAACCGGGCTATTGAACTTGTTTCAGGCGAATTAAATATTGAAATAAAAGAATTCACTGTTGCAGGTATTAATTATGAATCATTATTCGCACACCATTGGTATATTGGCACGGACGACAAAGTAGATGTTGCTATCTTGCGTAAGCGAATTGATGAAGTACTAAAAGATTTGAATGACGACTATCGTGTGGAACGCATTGCAGCCTTAAAAGAAGTGATTGTTGATGTAATGCCAAGCCATGTGTTTTATGATTACATGCAATCGATTGGTAAAATTGGTGCTTCGTTCAAATTTCCACGAGTCCTCAAAAGCACAAAACTAACCGATTGGGAAACTTATTTAAAAAATAAGGCACAAAAAAATAACCTATGATTTTAAAAGCCATTTTTCAAGGATTATTATTGGGCTCCGTTTTGGCTATACAGCCGGGGCCATCCTTGTTTACTTTGATACAAACGAGCAGCAAAAAAGGATTTAAATCAGGTTTTGCACTTGCCATTGGAATTTTCCTGAGTGATGTAATATGTGTGCTATTAGCTTATTTAGGAATTGCACAACTTTTCGACAATCCAAATAATAAAATGGTAATTGGCCTAATTGGCGGAACACTTTTAATAGTATTTGGTTTGTTCAGCATTTTTCATAAAAAGAAGGAGGAGGAAGAAAAAGGAATAGTAGTAAAGGCTGTAAATGTACCACTGTTTATTACAAAAGGTTTCTTTCTGAACATCTTAAACCCATCTGTTATTTTTTTATGGATCTTGTGGGTAGGCGCAGTAAGCTCAAATAAAGAATTTACCCGACTTCATATTTCTCTTTTTTTTATCACTACTCTGGCCATTGTATTTATTACTGATGTGCTAAAAGCCTATTTTGCAAATAAAATAAGCAAACATCTTAGCCATAAGATCTTGCGCAAAATAAGTATACTACTTGGAATAATTCTATTAGTTACCGGCCTGGTTTTTATATACCGCGTGGTTTCGGTGTATTTCTAAAGCAGTATTACCAGAATAGGTTAGTCCTAATTTGAAATTAGAATAAACTTTATTACACCTTATTCTTTATTTATAGATCAGGAAAATTGCAGGACGTTTATTAATATCGGGGATCTGTTTTTTCCAACTGGAAACATATTTTGTTTTAATAAATTCCGTTGGAAGCGTTATATCACAGGCGATACAAAGTGGCGTTTTACTATCACAATTTGTTAAAATGTCATCCAATAAATGCATATTGCGATAAGGTGTCTCAATAAATAGTTGAGTTTGACTTTTTTCTCTTGCTATTTTTTCCAGTTCTTTTATTTTTTTTATGCGTTCGCTGCGTTCCTTTGGTAAATATCCATGAAATGTAAAACTTTGTCCGTTAAATCCTGATGCCATCAGCGCGAGTAAAATGGAGGATGGACCAACTAATGGAACTACTTTAATACTTCTTTCGTGTGCTAACTTTACCACATCAGCACCAGGATCAGCAACACCGGGGCAACCGGCTTCTGAAATTATTCCTATATTTTTTCCAAGATTAATTGAATTTAAGTAGCCCGAAATGTCATTTAAGTTAGTATGCTGATTTAAGGGATGTAAAATAATTTCCTGCAAAGGTTTAATAATCCCCATTTTTTTTAAATAATGGCGAGCTGCCTTTTCGTTTTCAACAATATATTCATCAATAGTATTGATGATCTGATTTACTTTTACAGGCATAACATCAGCCGTTTCAGCATTAATTCCAAGGGTTGTAGGTATTAAGTAAAGGGTTCCTTTTTCAATCATTTTTATTTTTTTTATTCAACAAAGAGCTTCGTTTATTTTTTTAAAACAAACATTATTAATTAGTAATTACCATCGAATGAGCAATTACATCACATGCTTTTTCAAGCAATATAAATACATTTTCGAAGCCCTGCTCGCCTCCAAAATAAGGATCAGGAACGGCCATATTAGAATTTGGATAAACCCTGTTCAATATCAATTCTACTTTACGTTTATCATTTTCATTGCGCGCAAGGCTAATAACATCAGAGTAATTGGAACTATCCATTACAAAAATAGTATCGAATTTATCAAAATCCTCCACTTGAAATTGTCTTCCTTTTAATTTAGAAATATCAATCCCATGCTGTTTTGCATTCAAAACAGTGCGGTTATCAGGATGCTGTCCAATATGATAATTAGATGTTCCTGCAGAATCGATATTGATATCAAGATTCAATTTTTCGGCTTTGTCTCGTAAAATCCCTTCTGCCAAAGGAGAACGACAAATATTGCCAAGGCAAACCATTAAATAGGACATAATAATATATTTTTTTGAGATTATTTTTTTATTA
>JAIOQD010000174.1 GCA_021413595.1 Bacteroidota bacterium
TTGGTAAGAAGTATATCCCGCAGGAACACTCAAAACGGCTCCACTTTGAGAGATTATAGGTGTGAAAGCACTTAAATTAGTGGTGGTAAAATAAGATGAGTTGGTAACCGTATTGTATGCAATAGTTCTCATCGTTTGTGCCGTAATTGAATTTACAGTGCCTGTATAGGTTAAATTAGTTGGATCGATCTTAAAAATTGAAGTAAAAATGGTGGCTGCCGCCAGATAACTTCCCTCTAAAGACGGATGTACATTGTCAGAATAATAAAGATTTACAGCCGGCAACTGGATGAGTGAACTATTCCAAGCCTTTCCAATAGGAGTTACGATTTCCTGTCCGATCCCATTATTTAAGTAAATCATATTACCATGGACTCTCTCAATGCAGGCACTAGTATTATCTCCGGTGAAAACACCTCCAGAAGGCCCCCATCCTGCAAAATAAATAATTCGTGTACAAGAGTTATTGGCCTTTATCATATTGTAAAGTGCAACATTAGCATTGCCACAGCTAGAAGGGATTACACCAATATTATTTACATAATCTCCCATATTATCCTGCACCACAACATAATCCCATTGTTGAGAATTAATTTTTGTTTGGGATGTACCGTCATTTACATGCCCTACAATCTGCTCATCTGCCACTGCCATACCGGCTTGTGTATTTTGATCAATTGAAACAGAAATCCCGGCTGAACTTGCAAGACCACTAAACAAGGCTGGTACATCATAAGTGAACGTAAAACTATTTCCCAAAAACAAAACTTTTGTTTGAGCATTTGTTATCACAGAAAAAAATAAAGCTAAAATAAGTATTGTTGAACGCATGTTTGTTTGGGATTTATTTATTTATTTATTTATTTATTTATTTATTTATTTATTTATTTATTATTTCAAAGATATTCCTTTTTTTAATTACCCGTATTTACCCTCAAAGATTTATTGCGAAAACAAGGCATAGCACAAAATAATTGCTTCATCATTTTTTTATTCAATGGTATTCAATAATTTCTCGAGGTCATGTTGAGTTTTATTCTGATTCAATACCTTCCCATTATAATATACCTGTCCATTATTAGGTAAAAGGTTAATTAGAGTTTATGAATTAAATTGATCCATTTTTAATAATTATATACTACCGGATGCTTAGCTTACAAAAGGATTTTCTAAGGCAGCATTACTAATGAAGCAAACAAGATGAACAATGGATTAACATTTCAGATAGGGAAGCGTATTGTAAATTTTGTGCCCTTAGTTCTGTCTAAATCTAATGTACCTCCAATTTGTTCGGTGAGCATTTCTAATAATTGAAGCCCAAGTGAATTTGGGTTTTTCAGATCAACATATAAAGGTATCCCAATACCATCATCAGCAACTTCCAGAATGTAATGATTTTTTTTTTCTATTTTTTTTTCTATTCCAAAAAATAAATGAATATTACCTTTACGATTTTCCGGGAAAGCATATTTAAAACTATTTGATATTAGTTCATTTAAAATTAATCCACAGGGAATTGCCATATCTATCTTAAAAAAATAAGACTGTGTAATGGCATTTACATGGATCTTCACATTTTCAGGATTAAGGTTATTGCTATTATCCATATAGGTTATAAACGAATTCATATACTCCGTAAAATCAATGCGCGATAGATCTTGGGATTGGTATAATTTTTCATGCACCAATGCCATTGCCCTTATACGGTTTTTACTTTCCATAAAAGTTTCCAATAGATCGGGCTGCGTAATTTTTTCGGCTTGAAGATTCAATAAACTTGAGATCACCTGCAAATTATTTTTCACACGATGATGTATCTCCATGAGCAACACTTCTTTTTCACGCAAAGAAATGGTAGATAATTGAAGTTCTTCACCCAGCATATTTATACCAAGCGCAAGGGCATCAAAATCATTTTTTTTTTCGGAAACGGAGGCTTTCTTAGTGTAATTTAACTGAGCAAGAGATAACACAACATTTAAAATTTCATTAATCCGGTTGGTGTTTTTCTTTTTCTCGGCCTTAGCACTGTTTAATTTTTTCTCAATTTTATAAAGGCCAGTAAGTATGGCATCCTTCTTATTGGTGTCATCAAAAGGCTTAGCTCCTGTGATACGATTAACAAGATTAAAAATATCATCTAATTCTTCCGCCATTTTATCTTATTTTTAATGGTATTACAAAACGCTTTAACCATAAAATGGCTTCGCTTTCAACAGTAAATAATTTTGTGGGTACAGCCGATCTATTCATTCCAATAAAAAAATTACCTATAACCCGGCTTACTGGCGACCTTATTAACATTGCTATTGCACAAACGCCAGGAGTCCGATTTTGCATCGAGAAATGATCACGAGCTTCTTTACTGATAGATTTTATTTTTATTAAATTTACAAGCAATGGATAAATAGTATCTCCTGAAATTTCTTTTACAGAATTACTATTTTCCTGAGCATCCTGAAGGTTAACAATAGCGTTTGGCTTAACAACGGTATAACAAATACCATCAACACCAAGCCATGAAGTAAAAGCCCTTAATTCAATTACTTTGTTTTCAGCGCTATTCACAATTTTATTAAATCAGATTTAATCCTAAACCAAAAATAACTATTATTTCATTAAAAAAACATGCATTTTAATGAAAATAATCATGATTTGAAATGACTTTAACCGTTTACACTTGAATTCCGATTATAAGAATGTCATCCAGTATAAAACTAGCTTATTGTCCGTTTTCCTCTAAAGGTACATATATTTTTTTGAACATTCTAAGAACGTAAATTTGAATTTAACCAGACACCTTTAATAGGTTTTGTACAATCCTACAACACTTTGTATTGAGGTTGTTCCCAAACTTTTCCATAAGGTAGATAAATTGTAAATATTGTTCCTTCATTTATCTGACTTAAAATTTTAATTTGACCTTCAAGTTTTTTAGTTATTTTACTTACCGTGTAAAGCCCGATACCAACGCCAATTGACTTTTCTGATCCCCTGTAAAATAGTTTGAAAATATTTTTTTGTAAATTGTCAGCTATGCCAATTCCATTGTCGGCAACAGTAATTTTAACTTCATTATTTTCTTCTGCAATAGAAATTTTAATAAAAGCGTCATTGGTATTTTCTTTTCTGTATTTGATAGAATTATCAATAAGATTTTTGAGCAATCTAATTATGAGAAGTTTATCACTATAAAAATTTTGATTAATAGAAATGTCGGTCTCAAATTTTATTTCCTTAAATCCCTTCGTAAATTCAAATGATTTTATTACTTCATTAACAATATCATTGAAATTAATAAGGTGAATTGACATTTCATACGTCCTGATATTTGTTGTGTCCACAAGTATTCGTACTATATTGTCGAGTCGGTCAGCTTCCTGTTTTATTGTTTTGCAAAAGTATTTGGCTTCATCAATGTCTTTCGCTTTTGTGTCAACCAGATTAAGCCAGCCCAAAATACTTGTGATCGGGTTTCGCATATCGTGTGAAATTCTGTAAATGAAATCTTCAAGTTCGTAAATAGCTACTATCAGGTCAGTGATGTCTTTCCTAGAAATTACCAATCCAGCTTCAACTTTGGTTGCTTTAATGTGAAGATGAATATTCCCTAAACTAGGGTGTAATTTTACATCATCCAAAGTGAACGTTTCGCCAGTTCTGATCACTTCTTTGTAAATTTCAAGCCTGCCACTTGATTTAATATCAGGGAATATTTCTGTAATGTGTTTCCCTATAAT
>JAIOQD010000175.1 GCA_021413595.1 Bacteroidota bacterium
AAAGTGTTGCATCAATCTGGAAATGAAAATTCAACAAGTGATGGTATGGATATCGCTATTTGTGCCTTTAATAAAGAAATGACAAGGGTTGAATACGCAGGTGCTAATCGCCCTATGTGGGTGATAAGGAATGGCAATATGATAGTAGAGGAGATTAAAGCCACCAAAGCCGCAATTGGCGGTTACACCATTGATGAACAAGAGTTTGCCAAACATGAAATTGATTTACAAAAAAACGATACAGTTTATTTATTTTCTGACGGATTCGCAGATCAGTTTGGCTTTAGAAATAATAAAAAATTGAAGACCAAAAATTTTAAGGAAGAGATTCTTGTGAATCAATTTAGATCAATGGAGGATCAAAAAATACATCTTAATTCTTTTATTGAAATCTGGAAAGGTAATATGGAGCAAACTGACGATATTTTAGTTGTTGGGATACGTGTTTAAATCTCTAGATGTACTCAATTAAATAACAATAAAGTAACTTTACGTTTTTATGCTTCAGTCACTTTATGCCATCTAATAATCATTCCAGACTGAATGTATAATAAATAATAGCTGGAAACCCTGGGTACAAACCTTCAAGCGTTATGCTTGATTTTTTATTTTCAAAGGCTTTTGCCAGAGTTTTGGAACTGTTTATCGGCTTACCATTTATTTTTGTAATGATAAATCCTTTTTTGATATTAGTAGTATTATAAATTTCACCTTTTGATATTTCAGCTACTCTTAAACCATAAGTAAGTTTCAATTTCTTTTTTTCCTTTTCTGATAATTCAACTACTTTTATCCCCAGTTTTTTTAATAGCTCTGTTTTGTTTATAACTGTTTTGGGGACAACGCTATCAATACCTTTCAATGTTAAAGGGACTTGTTTTTCTTTACCATTTCTGACAATTGTTAGAATTATTTTTTCATTCGGTCGATGACGATCTATTATTTCCTTCATTTGTGCGGATGTTATTATTTCGTGATGGTCAACTGCAGTAATTATGTCCTTTAATTTTAATTCAGCTTCCATGGCTGCTCCGCCACTAAGGACACTATCAACATACACTCCAGTGGTAATATCTGTATTAAGTTCCTTCGACATAGCTGCACTCATATTTTTTAAAACAAGTCCTAAATATCCTCGTTGGACTTTACCATTTACACGCAAATCTTCTATAATTTTTTTTACTGTATTTACCGGAGTTGCAAAAGAATATCCTGCGTATGAACCTGTTGGCGTGGCAATGATTGAATTGATCCCAATAAGTTTTCCATTGAAATCAACTAATGCACCGCCACTATTTCCCCGGTTGACTGCTGCATCGGTTTGTATATAGGATTCATACCCTCCTTCTTCTCCTTCACCTTTTATATTTATACCTCGTGCTTTTGCACTTATAATGCCTGCTGTTACAGTTGATGTTAAGTTGAATGGATTTCCAACGGCAAGAACCCAATCACCCACCTCTGTTTCATCCGAATTTCCAAACTCAATGAACGATAAATTTGTTTCCTTTATTTTTAATAGTGCCAGATCTGTTTCCGGATCAATCCCAACAACTTTTGCTTTATATGATCTTTGATCTTGCAGTGTTATTTCGATATCCTCTGCATCTTCCACTACATGGTCGTTCGTAACAATATACCCATCGCTACTAATAATCACTCCAGACGCATCTGCTTGTGGTTTAGTTAAAGGTTCCTCAGAAAAGAATCTGTACCAAAAATCTTCACTAAACTGATTATGGGAATCAAATCGGGAATCATTAGCGTATGTTGTTCTGATGTGAACTACCCCAGGTATTGCCTTTTTGGCTGCAATTCTAAAATTAGGATCAGGGTTATGCTTCGTAAGGCTCAGATCTGTTACCTTATCGGATAGGTCTTTTTTTTGTTTTTCTTCAAATGTGTTACCTGCGATAGTTATAGGAGTATCAAATTTACTATTATTCTGTCCATTGCAACCTATTATTCCAAAACATGCGATGCAGATGAATAATTCAGTCCTTTTCATATTTTTATGTATTAAATTAATTGAAAACTGTGCAATAAAAATGGTTGATTTTTTTTGCTATGATGTTATTATTTTGCTACTCATTTTTGATGGTAGTGTCAGTTGGAATCGGCTTTTTATAAGAAACAAGTTTCTGTATTTGGGCTAAGTCAAAGATAAATTCAATTCAGTTTTTTTTCGATGATTATAATCAATTACATAGAAAATTGTAATCACAAAAAAATGGTTTGGATTAAATGATACTTAAAGAATTAGAATGGTTTCATGTGGTTGTAAGGTTTAAAGTCTTATGCAAATAAGTGTTTAAGATTTTGTGTATTAATATGTTTTTTTTTATGAATTACCCTTTTTTAATACGGGTTAATATGGACTTAAAATGATTCTTATCAATTAAAAAAACGTGGGCATTGAGATCAAATAAATTACCTTTGTGTTTAAACAACAAAGAGATGATTCTGATAATTGCATACCAGATTGCAGAGAATACAAACATTAAAAAATTTAAGTCTGAATACACCGGTGAATTGATCAATTCAAATTCATTTGAATTGTTCTACAAGTATAAGCAGGGATATGTGTTTGTATTAAATTACGGAGTTGTTGTATTCGCTAATGTTGATGACCTACAGCGCAGTACCTTTATTTCTCTCCTCACAAAATATTGTGTTAATCACCTTGAAAATCGCTTACAAGAAGATTTTATTATTGAAAAAAAAGGAATATCTCAGCCGGATTTTTCATACAATTCATTAATAGTTAATGAAATTAATGATGATGTGATACGTATTGCAATGTTGCAAGTCGCGCAATCATTAGCTCTTGATTTTTATCAGGAAGGTGCGCAGCATTTGTTTGAAGATTCGGTAAACCTTACCAACCAATTGGAGATGCATGGGAAACTGAAAATTTCAAAACGAAAATTATTAAAATTTATTGGTAAAACACTTAATACCAAAAATCGAATAATAGACAATCTTTATATATATGATACACCTTCAGTAGTTTGGGAAGATGAATTTCTTGGCAAGGTCAATGCTGGACTTACCAAAACGTTTGACATTTCTATTCGCTTCAAAGAACTGGAATATATGCTTAAACGGGTAGAAAATAATTTATCCGTATTTGTGGAACTTACAAACGCTGAAGAAAGCAAGCGTTTGGAGTGGGTGGTTATTATTCTGATCTTTATTGAAATTCTACATCTTTTCATTAATGATATTTTTGTGTAAATTACTGAAAAATGCAATTCTATACCGCAAACGATCCTTCCCATTATAAAATTTAGTGTTTTTTAGTTTTTAGATTGTGGAGTATTCACAATTAATCTTATTTTTACAAAAACAAAAATTCTATCGAATGAAAAAATCAATCGCTGCAAAGCTATTTGCAACTGTTTCTTTATTGCTTTTTATTAGTTTTTCAAATACGAAAGCACAATCATCTAAAGTTTATAAATACGAAAGTGTACCTTCAGATCCCTTGAATGCTCGGATATATCGGCTCGACAATGGGTTAACTGTTTATATGACCGTATATAAAAATGCTCCTCGTATTCAAACGTACATTGCTACCCGTGCAGGTAGTAAAAATGACCCAAAGGATGCAACAGGTTTAGCTCATTATTTGGAGCACATGCTTTTTAAAGGAACTGATAAGTATGGCAGTAAAGATTATGCAAAAGAGAAGATCGAATTGGATAAAATTGAAGCACTTTACGAAGTGTACAGAAAAACAAAAGAGG
>JAIOQD010000176.1 GCA_021413595.1 Bacteroidota bacterium
AGGAAGCTCGTTTAACCTTAGTAGAAGCTGTAAAAACAGGTATTTCTGACAAAGAAGCATTGGCAGCAGCATACATGCAATTATGTTCTTTGGAAATACAACGTACCCAAAACAGAATTGCAAAAGATTATTTTAGAAAAGCGAAAGCATTAAAGCCTAAATCGGAGGAATTGGTAAAACAAATAAAAACGATGGAAAAGCAACTTGCCCGCATGCCTGGATAAAGAAAATTCACCATTAAGGCATGGAGAACACCAAGAAACACTGAGAAAATCACTTTGTTATTTCAAGGTATAAACTTTCCACTTTTTTGCGTGCCCATGGCGTTTTTCTAAGAAACGTTAAGCTTGACTTAACACTTGGATTATCAGTAAAGCATTTGATGTTAATGTGATAACCCAATTGTTCCCAGCCATAAAAAGCAACCAAATGATCTATGATCATTTCCAATGTTTTACCATGTAATGGATTATTGGTTTGCTCAGTTTTCATGTAATTCTTTCTAGCGATATACTCTTTATCTTTTAATGTACTAACGCTCTTTGTTTGCAATATGCGCGTTAGGGATTGCAACGTAAATCTTTTTCTTCCGTTCTTCAGGGAAGAACGGAAGAAAAGATTGAAGTGAAAAGCCCGACCCTTTCTGTTTGGAAAGGGAAACGCCCAAAAGGATCCCAAACAAAGCCATTATCGTCTTCTCTTGCTATTATCTTTCCGTGTAGATTTACCTTTTTTAGGATCTAATACACTTGGACCACCAAGATTTACCTTTTTGTTTTTCTCCTTCTTCTCATGGAATGCGCCTTGTCCAATAGGGATTTTGATGGCATTTATCCTTTTAATATTCTTATCTATTATTGATGGCTTCTCTTCCTCAGTATAAACTTTTGAAATTTGCACCGCAGCAGGAAAAGGTTCAATAGGGATTTCTTTGTTCATCAAGTTCTCAATTTCAAATTGATATTCTTGTTCTGCCTCATTGATAAACGAAATGGCAACTCCTGCCTTATTAGCCCTTCCGGTACGCCCAATACGATGGATGTAATCTTCAGGCAAGCGAGAAGTATCAAAATTTATAACGTGTGTAACGTCCGAAATATCCAAACCACGGGCGATAATATCTGTTGCAATTAAAACACGTTTGCGCCCATCATGAAAATTTTTCAGCGCACTGATCCTGTTATTCTGAGATAAACTTGAATGTATAACACCAACCTGATCGATTATTTTTTTTTCTAAAAGTTCAAATAATCGGTCGGCTAATTTTTTATTTTCCACAAAAACCAGCACTTTACTTAATTCCACATCATTAAGCAAATATTCCAACAGGTTCACTTTTGTATGAAAATTAGGAACATGATACCCTTTTTGAATGATCTTATCAAGGGGAGTGCCGTGCGCAGCTATTTCTATTTTGAATGGTTCGTGAAAATATTTCGCAATCACTTTCTCTACATCTTCGGTCATTGTTGCCGAAAACATCAGATTTTGCCTTTTTGCTGGTAAGGTCTCTAAAAAACTGATCAATTGCTGACGAAAACCAAGGCTTAGCATCTGATCGACCTCATCGATAACAAGCTTCTGAATGTCTTTTAATCGCAATAATCCGGTAAGTGCCAGATCTACCAAACGTCCGGGGGTAGCCACTAAAATATCAAGACCATCATACACCAATTGCTTTTGAGTATTGATATTGGTCCCACCATATACACCCTGATAGCGAACATTCATGTAAGATGTAAGTTTTTCAATTTCACGTACAATTTGCAAAACCAATTCCCTAGTAGGAACCACTATTAATATTCGGGGATGTTTTTTTTCTGAATATTTTAGCTGCCTTAGCATTGGCAATAAATAAGCAAATGTTTTACCTGTTCCAGTTTGAGCGATGGCCACCACATCTTTTCCCGACATGATCACAGGAAACGCTTTTTCCTGGATGGGGGTTGGATTGATATACCCTAAATCATCTAATGCGCTTATTAGGGGTTTATTTAAATTTAGTTCGTTAAAAGTCACAATAATGGTTTTGATGGATCACAAAGGTAAAGAATCCGCTTAAGCTTACCTGATTTTATATTTATATTATTGATCTCATCATTTCTGTGAAATATATAGAACAGTATTTACAGATTTTTAATTGTAGATTTAACAAAGATGTTTCGATATTCTAGTTAAATATCCATTTGTGCCCTACACTTTCTTGAAAGAGAAAGTGTAGGGCTTGGAGTTTATCCTGAGCGAAGTCGAAGG
>JAIOQD010000177.1 GCA_021413595.1 Bacteroidota bacterium
TCTTTAAATTTCACATTTTTACCAACAATACCATGTGTGCCGATCAATATATCTATTTCACCTTTTTCTAGTTTAAGAAGTGTATCTTTTTGTTCTTTCGCTGTTTTAAAACGATTAATATAATCAACAGTACAAGGCAGATTTTTTAATCGTTCTTTAAACGTTTTATAATGTTGCAATGCAAGAATAGTAGTAGGAACAAGAATAGCAACTTGTTTGCTATCGCATACCGCCTTAAATGCAGCTCTTACAGCTATTTCGGTTTTTCCGAAACCTACATCACCACAAATAAGCCTGTCCATGGGCCATTCGCTTTCCATGTCTTTTTTAAAATCCGCGGTTGATTTTATTTGATCAGGCGTATCCTCATAAATAAATGACGCTTCCAATTCGTTTTGCATATAATTATCGCGACTGAATTGAAAGCCTTTCAAGGTTTTTCGTTTAGCATATAACTGAATTAGGTCATACGCTATTTCTTTAACTTTTTTCTTGGTTTTTTGTTTTAATGTTGACCAGGTGTTTGTGCCCAGCTTATTTATTTTAGGTTCTGCGCCTTCCTTTCCGGAGTATTTTGCAATACGATGCAGGGAGTGAATGCTAATATTCACAATATCATAATCTTTATAAACCAATCGGATTGTTTCCTGAGATTTGCCATTTACCTCAATGATCTCTAAGCCACCGTAACGTCCAATTCCATAATCGATATGGGTGATGTAATCTCCGGGGTTCAGCCCCTTCAGTTCTTTAAGTGTAAGTGCTTCGCTCTTTTTATTGAAACTGTTCTTTAACCGGAAACGATGGTAACGGTCGAAAATCTGGTGGTCGGTATAACATGCAAGTTTTAGGTCATTATCAATAAAACCATTGGAAATTGAGGCTTCACCCCAGCCTTCTTCAAAGGGAATTGAACTTGATTTCTTCGTTTTCCCTTCTCCATGCGGAGATGGGGTAGGGCTGAGGTCTTCAAAAATAGAATACAAACGATCAATTTGTTTGTGGTTTTCTGCAAAGATCATATTGCTATAACCATTCTTAATATTAGCATTAAGATTGTCTAACAAATAATTGAAGTTTTTATTAAAACTGGGTTGTGGTGAAAAGTCGTAGGTAATTGTTTGAGTTGGTGTTAAAGAAAAATGATTGCCAAACTCAATCAATGGGAATTGTAGAACCTGTTTGGTAAAAGTATCTTTATCGATATACAGTTCTTTAGGTTCAAGCTGTGTAATCACCGAATCTAGCTTTAGAAAAGAGCTTTCAGCAAGTTCAAAAGCTTTTTCGATCCTGTCGATCGTTAATTGAAAATGTTTGAACCATACAACAGAATTTTCAGGAATAAATTCAAAAAATGTTTGCCGACTTTCATGCAGCAGCCTTGTTTGTATGTTCGGAATAATAGTACAAAAAACTAATTTTTTAACAGAAAGTTGCGAAATAGAATCAAAGCTTCGGATTGAATCAACTTCATTTCCCAAAAATTCAATACGATAAGGGATATCATTAGAGAACGAAAATATATCTACAATTCCACCGCGAATAGAAAATTGGCCGGGTTCAATAACATAATCAACCCTTTCGAAATCGTATTCCAATAATACTTCAGAAATAAAATCAATCGAAATTTTCTCCCCTTGTTTTAATTCTAACGTGTTTTTGCTCAGGTGCGTTTTTGTGACTACTTTTTCGGTAAGTGCTTCCGGGTACGTAACGATGCAAATATGTTTTTTTCCTGTATTGATCTTGTTCAGTACTTCGGCACGCAATAAAATATTTGAATTGTCTATGTCCTCATGCTGATAAGGCATACGGTAGGATGCCGGAAAAAATAATACATTTTCTTCGCCCAGTAAATTTTCCAGATCGTTTAGGAAATAGGCTGCTTCTTCTTTATCAGCAAGAACAAGTAAATGGGTTTTATAACTATTTTGATAAGCAGCAGTAGCAATAAACGAAGATCCGGAACCAACAATTCCTTTTAAGCGAATGCGCGCAGAATTCCCCTTCAATTCATCAATTAATAATGAATTGTTTTTGGAATCACTGTATTTGCGTAATATATCTTCTTTTGTCACAAGCCTTAAAACGGGAATACAAAAATACGAAAAATTGCATCCTCTTAAAATGCAAATGAACACTAATTGCTACTAAGAATTACTTAAACCTTGCAATATCCACTTCCTTATCAAGTGGCATGTTGTTTTCTAAAAAATCAAAAAACTGATTTGCAAAATATGGAACAAGCATTACACCTTTGGTACCCATTCCATTAAATACGGCAAGTGCCGGATGTTCAGGGTGAATGCCAATCAAAGGTCTGCGGTCATTCACTGTAGGACGAATTCCCGCCAAATGGTCGATAACTTCAAATGGAACTTTTAAAATTTTCTCCAGTTTTTCAATTAAATAGGCTCTGCCTTTTTCGGTGGGTTGTTCAGTGAGGTCACTCCATTCGTATGTTGAACCCACTTTATAGATATTGTTGCCAACAGGTAAAATAAAAACACCTTTATTGATGACTTTTTCAGACCAATCGGTTTCTTTCTGAGAGAGAAGAGGGATTTTTACCGTGATTATTTCACCCTTTGTAAGTTTAAAGGGTAGCCATTTGAAATAGGGATTATCCTGGCCTTTATAACCTTCACAAAAAACAAGTTTATCCGCAGTAAAATTTTTGTAGCTGACTGAATTTTCAGAAATTGTTATTTTATCATAGTCCAATTTTTCTTCCAACAATTGATCGTTTTTTTTAAAATAACTTCTGAAAGCATCTAAAAATAGGCCAGTATTCAAATTTCCGGCATCTATTACTTCGGATGATTCACCGGTTGGTACATTGTGAATTATATCGGTTAAAAAATTGTTCTCAATCGTTTTGCTTAAATATTTTCCACCATCTTCGTTGCTTTTTTTTAACCACAAGGCTTTTTCCTGTTCTTCGGAAAACAATTTTACAATTTGTTTTTTGAAATAAAATTTTTCATTTAGTAATTGTTCAGCCTCGGTATAAAATCCATTCATAAATGAAACTAATTCATCTGCCATCCAACTTTTCACTAAGCGCTTAAACACAACAGGGTTATACAAGCCGGCAGCTATCCTGGATGCATTCGATAGCCCTTGTTTATCAATTATTACAATTGATTTGCCTTGTTTGATAAGCGTTTGTGCAAGAATGGTGCCTGCTAGGCCCTGTCCAACTATTATGTAATTTACGTGTGTGATCAAAGTACCTATTAAAAGTGTAAAATCATTAAAACTATGTGCTTATATTAAGTACTGCATGAGGTATAAAAAATAATACCCGTATAAGATACGGGTATTATTTTTTAAAACAACTTTAATTATGAAATTAAAACACTTTGTTTTTTATTTATTCAAAATCATTTTTTTACTACTAACCTCTTTTCCATCAATTACCAAAGAATATATAAACATTCCCGCATAAAGCTCACCCGCTTGTATAATAATGTTTCCTTGACCTTTTTGCTGTAAATCATATTTTTTAATTTGTTTACCCTGAAGATCAAAAATGATTATTGAGGCGGTATTTATATTTTCAGATAAGGTATAATTAATAGTGGTTTTTTCTGAAAAAGGATTAGGGATATTTTGAAATAATTGAGAGCCTTTCTCTGTATTGATTTGCAATTTTTTATCTGAATTTTCTGTTGAAGCAACAGAAGTAATTTTATTTTCCAAATCAGAAATTTTTTGATTTTGATTTTCAATCATTTCTTGTTGTTCTTTCATAGCAGTGATTAACAATGGAATGATTTCAACGTAATTCACTGAATAGTATCCATCTTTGCCTTCTGAAACTAGGTTTGGAAATACTTCTTTAATTTCCTGCGCAAGAACACCAAATTGTAATTTATCGTTAAAATTCTTTTCTGGAAATTTTTGCTGATCAAAGTAATATGAATATGTTTTTAAGCTTAACACTTTTTCCAGCGTGGAACTCAAACTTGTAATATTTTTTTTGAACCTTTTATCGCTATAATACCAAGTTCCGGCCATATTAACATTTCCATTAAAATATCCATCTCCATTAACATAAAGCATATATCCTACGGGGGCTGATGCTCCTATTCCCAAAGCATTATTTGTGTATAAGCCTGTTGAAAATGGGTAGATATAAGCACCGTTGGTATAATTGATATAGCTACCAACACCAGTTATGGAATTGGAATTAATATTTAAATTGGTAGTGGCTGTATGATTCCCTAAATTGTCTGCACTTGGTATCGTCTGGGAACTTAAAATCCCAGTCGCACCCGTCACAACCATTCTTGTACCTGTTCCCGCAAGTGAGGAAGATTTTATCGTTCCTACAACTTCAAGTTTAGCGCCTGGAGCAGTTGTTCCAATACCAACATTGCCAGTAGACGCATCTATTCTCATTCTTTCGGTTATCCCATTTGCAAAAAATCTAAGATGGGCCGCTGTTGTTCCTGGGCTGGCATAATTAATATACATTCCATCTTGGTATGTAGGTGAAGTATTTTGAATTACGCGACTGTTACTGTATATATTATTATAGGCACCCGAAATGACATTAGTGGCCCCCCATTTATATCCAGAACCACAACTAATAGTTGAGTAATTAGTAATACCTCCTGCAACAAAGAACGCTTGTGCAACCCCGACATTCCCTGATCCGTCTTCATACGTACTACTATTGCCAATTGTAGTGCCAGTGGCTCCAAACATTGGGTAATAATATTGGGTTCCACTACCAGTGATAGTCTGTGAAATACCTGTAATAGTTAAAAAACTTGATACAGTTAATAGTAAAATTTTCGTTTTCATAGTTTATTAATTTTTTTATTGATTAATTAAATGCTTAAATTGTTTTTATCGCAACATTTTATCGCGTATTTTATTTGTTAGTATCAAGTTGAATTTTTTTATTTCAAATCCGCATCTCCTTTCTTTTTAATTATTATTAAATGGCCACTCTGTAATTTTTAAAATTTTCTGATACTTCATTCCTTAAATTTATTTTATAATTACGAGTCCAAAACTAAAATATTGTTTCAAGCACGGCAATAGAACAAAAGTTCTATTTTGCACATAATCGACATAAATATTTAGGTAGTTTGCGTAAAAACGGGTACGGTTAGAGTAAATTTGCTTAGTTTTGTGTTTTAAAAGCCTAAACAGATTTTATATAAATGACAAAAAAATCTTTATTAAAGACAAAGGAAAAAAGTATGGGTATGATTATTTGGGATTCCAATATTGATGTAAAAACTTCTGAGCGTGAAAATGAAGTTATCCGTTATATTGCAAAAGGAACAAGGACAAAAGAAATTGCTGAAAAGATGCGCCTGAGTATTTATACAGTGCGTGCTCATAAAAGAAATATCTTTGAAAAAACTAAAACAAGCAATATTGCAGAGCTAACCAGCTACGCTTTTGAAAACAGAATAATATAAATTATTTAAGGGGAGATGAATCTTACACGAAGATGGTTCTGTATCAATTCTTAGTAAAATAAAAACGTCCCAATTTTTTTGGGACGTTTTTAATAATTAAATTTTTTATTTTTTGTTATTCAAATATTATTTTTTTGCTGTAAAGTTTACCTTCCACCATAACATTGATCAAATAAATACCATTTGGTAAATTACCGCGTGTGATTGTGTGCTGTTCTGTTTTAATTTTAGTGATCTCTTTCACTTTACGTCCAAGAGCATCGTATAATTCAATGCTAACAAGCTTACCTGAGAATGCTTTCAGATCAACAGTTACATTATTGTATGCAGGGTTAGGGAATATTTTTATAGCAGGATCATTAGATGCTAATTCTGATACACCCACTGAAGGATTTGAAGTACAGGTTATAGGAGTACCGCAAGTGAAATGTTCTAAAAAATCCCGTATCAAAACAAGTGTAGTATCATAAGCTTGTACACTACTTCCTTCCGGTACATGGCTATTTCCCGGATAGCTTTTAAAGCAATTAATCACACCAACTTCATTTGCTTTAGCAGCAACAACAGAACTTCCATTTACATATTGAATTGGATAAGTTGCCGGTGGACTTAGGTATATCTTTTTTCTGCCATAAGGTACTGTGGCGTCACCAACAGAATGAGTACTTATCACAGGTATATCTCCCGCATGCATCCAGGCAGTATCAGATATTGCACCGGAAAGATTTACAATTGCTTTTACTTTGGATGAGTACCCCTGATTGCCACTCAAACCTTCAATACCTCCATGCAATCCTTTTTGTCCCGTTTTCCATCCAACGGTTATGCCCGTTGTATCAATGTAACTTGGAAATTCACTTTGTTTATCCATGTAGGCAAGGTGCAATGCGATAAAACCTCCTGCCGATGCACCGCCAAAATAAATATTATTGGTATCAATCCCATAGGTATTACCTCCTTCAGTAAAATTTTTACGAAAAAAACGGACTGCTGCACGAGCATCATGCACAGCACGCATTACTGCGGCCCCCGCAGTATTTGAATCCGGACCAGGGAATGGGAGACCATTCATCAGTAATCGGTAATCCATAGTGGCTGTTACATAACCCATTTTAGCAAAATCTCTACATAACATAGACATATCTGCTTTATGGCCCCCAATGAAGCTGCCACCATGTGCAAAAATTATTAAAGCACGAAGGGAATCCGTATCACCTTGAGGTTGGTAAACATCTAATTTTAAAGTGTCGGGATAATTGGCTGTACCCACTGCATTATTGAATGTTATATTATATCCGTAAACCACATTCATTGTTGAATCAGGCATAGCAGGAAAAACAATATCGTGGTAACGATTGCCCGGACACTGAGCATTTAATTGTGTAACTACTGAAACTACTAGTAAGCTTCCTGTAATTAGAGAGTAAAATTTTTTCATGAATTTTATTTTTTGTGTTTGTTAAAGGTAATGATATTTATAAATAAAAACAAAAAAATTAGAAAATTGTTGCTATTCTTTGGGTGCAACTATTTCACGAATTATTGCTGTTCAAATTTTATTTTGGGTGATTTTTAATTTTGTGCAATTGGTGGCGGCAAAAGTGTGGTGCTGTTTAGCCCTCCAAAACTACCATTGCCATTGCTGTTTCCTTTGTGTGAGAAAGAGAAACGTGAATGGTTTTAATTTTATTTTTCGCAATGATTTTTGCCGTTTTTCCAACTACATTTAATGTTGGTTTGCCCAAATCATCATTTTTGATTTCCACTTCATTAAAAGCCATTCCACCGCGCCAACCTGTCCCAAGTGCCTTAAAAAAAGCTTCCTTAGCAGCAAAACGCGCAGCAAAACTTTCGGCTTTATTTTTTTTTGTTTCACAATAAACGATTTCAGTTTTTGAAAACACCTTTTCTTTAAAGCTGATTTTTTCAATACTCTTAGCGATACGTGCTACTTCTACTATGTCTGTTCCTATGCCTATTATCATATTTGAAAATTATCCCTAAAAAAAAGGCGTGGTTGTTATTTTCTTTCTGTCATCCCGAGCTTTTTCGACCTGTTCTTCGCAGTAGAAGGGATCTTCTTTTTGTTAATGATATTGCTCATGATTAACAAGTTCCCTCTTGGCGAAAAGCCAATCGGGATGACATTGCAATAAAAATTGAGCAACCTCTTCTCGATAAAAACGAAATGCGAACAGTCCTTTTTTTATCAAAGATAGCTCATTAGTCTGATAAATCATTCCTGTACTTGTTTGTACTTTACGTGCCTCTTTTTTTTGCCCCTGCCATTGCTTCCGCTGTCCATGGGTCTTCCGGCCAATGATGGCGTTTGTAACGTATTCTTAGTTCTTTGCGTACTTCAGGATAAGCGTTTTTCCAAAAACTTTTTAGATCCTGAGTAATTTGTACCGGCTTGAATCCCGGTGAAAGCAAATGTAAAATTACTTTCATTCGTCCTTCATTTACGGTTGGTGTATCCAATAATCCGAACATTTCCTGTAAGCGCACAGCAAGCACAGGGCTTGTTCCATCAGGCTGATATGTCAATGAGATCATTGATCCGCTTGGGACTTTTATTTTGGATGGTGCAAAAATTTCCAATTGCTGTGTTTGCTGATAGGATAACAATCCTGATAAGATCATATTGATGTCGAGCTTTAAAAACTCTTCTCTTTTTTTAATTGTTGTGATATAGGGTGCAAGCCAATCTTCAAGCGTATTTAATAAATGTTCATCACTTACATCGTGCCATTCTTCTTCCGGTCTCCAAATTCGGATGCTTGATAAACGTGCTTTCCAATCAACTATTTGTTCGGTTTGATTGAGAATGGCTAAGCCTTCTTTACGAACTACATCACATAAAATTTTTATTCGTTCTTCTTCCGGAATAGTTTTCAGAGGTTTACTTTCAAGAATTATATCACCAATCCGTTTTTCATTTCTGGCTACCAATATTCCATTTTGAGCATCCCATGTAATTATATTTTTTTCTGTTGCTAGGTGTAAAATGTCATCAGGGCTGAGCGGTGCAGCAATATAGATACGTCCTTCTGCTGTTCCTGCATCCAGGTGTGCAACTGCAAGATACATTTCATGACTTAAGGGGTCATGTTCATTCAACTTTACAATTTTTCCATTGGACAAACGATACCGATGGCTTTGTTCGCGTTGTTTGGCAATACGTTCGGGATATGCAGCTGCTAATAGTTTTCCAACCTCCTGATCAACGGGAGCATTGTTGTCCTGTGAAACAGAAAAGTGTTTTCTCCATTGCGATGCAAGTCTTTCGATACGTTCCAATACATTTTTATCGGCAGAAACATATTCTTTGTTGCGCCATTTTCTTAGTGCCTCTATTCGCAATGTAAGGTTAGCTCCTGCATCTTTCTGCAAAGGATCACGCTCTTCGAGTATTGCCGCAACATCTGTAGCAAGCGCTGTCAAGCCATATTCTTGTCCTTCTAAGAGTAGGTGTGCAATACGAGGATGTGTTGGTAAGCGAAGCATTTCTTTACCACGCTTTGTAATTTTAGAGGAATTTAAAGCACCCAACTCTTCCAATATACGTTGGGCCTGGCTTACAGCACTTGCTGGTGGTGGACTGAGCCATGCAAGTGTATTTAAATCTTGTATTCCCCATTGTGCAAGTTCTATAATAGTAGGAGCCAGATCAGCTTCCAATATTTCAGGATTACGATGTGGCAACAAATGTTGGTGCGAAGTCTGGTTCCACAATCGATAACAAATGCCTGAAGATGTTCGTCCTGCGCGTCCTGCACGTTGAGTAGCCATATCTTGCGTAACACGAATAGTATCTAAACGGGTCAGTCCTGTTTTAGGATCAAAACGTGGAGACCTACAATAGCCGCTGTCAATCACTATTTTAATTCCTTCGATGGTTAAACTAGTTTCTGCAATGGAGGTTGAAAGTACTACCTTTCGTTTCCCTTTCGGATGAGGCAGTATAGCCTCTTGTTGTTTATGTAAAGGAAGGTCGCCAAATAAAGGGTGTATGCTGATGTTCTCGACAGAGCCTGTACTGAGCGAAGTCGAAGTGCTCGAACTGACACTACCAGAAAGTTCCTGTTCCAATAATTCCTGAGTGCGTTGGATTTCACCTGCTCCCGGCAAAAATACAAGTATATCCCCTTCATGAGCTGCAAGTGCTTTGCGAACCGCTTTTGCCATTTGTATAGGAATAGAAACGTTGGGTTTGAGCGATGACGAACCTGAACTTTCCTGTGGTAAATAAAATAGCTCAATTGGATATTGCCTTCCGGCACTTGTTAGTACAGGTGCATTGCCAAGGAGTGAAGAAAGTTTTTCTCCATCAAGAGTAGCCGACATAATTAAAATTCGTAGATCTTCACGGATCACCTGCTGCATTTCACGACACAATGCAAGTGCAAGATCGGCATGTAAACTTCGTTCGTGGAATTCATCGAATATCACTAATCCAACATCTTCTAATGAATTGTTCTGTTGCAACATTCGGGTAAGAATACCCTCTGTTAGCACTTCTATGCGGGTTTGTTTGCTTACTTTATTATCAAAGCGCACTCTGTAACCCACTGTGTTTCCAACCTGTTCGTTTATCAATGATGACATACGGCTTGCAACGGCTCTTGCTGCTAGCCTGCGAGGTTCAAGCATTAGTATCTTTTTCCCTTTCAACCAGGGTTCATCTAATAATTGAAGAGGGAGAATAGTGCTCTTTCCTGCTCCGGGTGGAGCTTGCAGGATAACGGTATTGTGGACGACTAATTTTTTTTTTATATCAGGAATGATTTCCAGAATGGGAAGCTGATCTGTCATACTTACTATTTAATAGGTAATATGTAATATGTTAAAGGTGCTGTTTTGTATAAAGCATCGTACATTACATATTACCTATTAAATATTACATCTTTTTTAGGATGCGGGAGTCTTTTTACTTAATCTACTAAAGAGTGATTCAAGCAGATTAATAAATTTCTTTAAAACATCAAAATACAATGTAATTCCGAGTAATAATGACATTCCCCAGATAACACATAAATTAAACCAGAATGTATCATAGTATCTGTTTAAGAACTTTTTACGAGGTGCAAAAAAGTGTGCACGTCCGAAGTTAGATTCTGTAGGATCAAGATAAACAGGATTTGTTTTCTGGATGTAAGCTCCATCTAGATCCAATATCTTGTAAAACGAATTTCTGTTTGTTACCAGATCTACCATACTTTCGTTTTCGTAATCATCCTTTTTTTGCAAATACATTGCCTGAGATGCGCTGTCTTTGTTTAATGCAGCTACTTCTTTATCCTTGGCATCACTGTATTTTTTATAATTTTTTATGTAATTCGTCTTTAGAAGAGTCAATAAATCGCGTATCTCTTTTGCAACTTCAGGATTAAATGTTTCTATGCTCAGGCTTGCTAAAGCAGGACTAGTTAATTTGTCGTTACCTTTAACAACCAACTCTTTAGTGATCTCACTTTTGATCATTTTTAAAGCATCAACCACTTCCTGACGTGTAGCGGGGATTTTGTATTCGTTTTCGCAAAAATCTAATTTCTTGGACAGATCGGTTAACCAATAATCTTTCTTGAAAGTAGCAATGCTTATGCCTTTATCGTATTTATAAAAGTTTTTGTTAAACTCATTGTCTTTGAATTGTTTAACAGCAAGTGCTTCAAATGCCCAGCGAGAAGTCATTATTTCACCTGTAAATGGTACGAAATTCTGAGAAGATATACTTGGATTAAGTTTATCAAATTTCACAATTACACCACTTAGTAATAGTTGGGGAATAATTAAAAATGGAATTAAAATATAAATAGTAACGGCCGAATTAAAACTTGCTGAAATGTTTAATCCCAACATATTAGCAAAACAAGATGCCGTGAATAGCACTAGCCAATATTCACCGGTCATTCCTTTTACTTCAAGTACTGTGTTACCAACCATTATAAATAAAATAGTTTGTATTGCCGATAATACAAACATGATGGCTATTTTCGACCACAAATAACTTCCTCTGCTTAGATTAAGAAATGATTCCCTCTTTTGAATTTTCCGGTCGCGGATAATTTCTTCTGCACTCACTGTTAAGCCAATAAATAGGGCTACTACAACCGCCATAAACACATAGGCGGGTAAGTTTTCGTTTTCACGAAAGATGTAACCTACTTTATTTGATAGATCGGTATTGTAATATTTAACAAGGTAGGCAAGTATAAATGCCAACACAGGGGCTTCCAGAAAATTGATTAAAAGGTATTGTGTATTGGTTAGTTTTGATAACACATCACGTGTTACAAATACTTTAAACTGCTTAAATTTACTGGGAACCTTAAAAGTGCTTTCCGGTATTTCAGTAAGTTCAGTAACCTCCTCTACTTTTCTTTCTATCTTTGCTTTATAGTGAACGTTCCATTCATTTGCGGATATTTTACGGCTTTGAGTGATATTTCCAAATTCGTCTAATACTTTCGATTCAATAATATTAAATACCTGTTCAGGGTTTACGTTTCCACAAACAACACATTCACTTTCGTTTGAGTTTACGTGGTTTACAACAGTTTTAAAATAAATAACCGAATCAACCGGATTGCCATAATAGATAGGGTATCCGCCAACATCAAGTATCATTAATTTATCAAACATTTTAAAAATGTCAGATGATGGCTGATGGATAACAACAAATACTAACTTTCCTTTCAGAGCCAACTCCTTAAGTAAGTCCATAATGTTTTCAGAGTCACGAGATGAAAGTCCTGATGTGGGTTCATCCACAAACATTACCAATGGCTCACGTATCAATTCCAACGCAATGTTCAAACGTTTACGCTGTCCGCCCGAAATTGTTTTTTCTAAAGGACTTCCAACTTTTAGATTGCGGGTTTCAAGTAGACCGATGCTGGTTAATACATTCAGCACCATTTCTGAAATTACTTCATCACTCTTATCTCCGAAACAAAGTTTAGCGTTATAAAAAAGATTTTGAAAAACAGATAATTCTTCAATTAATAGATCATCCTGGGAAACCATCCCTATCACGCCTTCAATTTTCTCTTTTTCGGTATGAATATTTATACCGTTAATTTTAACAGACCCGCCACTTGGCACCTCATTACTATTTAATACATTTAGTAATGTTGATTTACCTGCACCGGATCCCCCCATGATACCAATGAGTTTTCCGGAATCTTCACTGAAATTTATATTGCGTAAGCCAAGTTTACCACCTTTGAATTTATATTCAAGGTTTTTAACAACAAAAGAAACTTTTGCTTTGCTTGTATCGCTCAAAAATGCGCTTAAAATATCACTGTAATAAACAGGTTTTACTTTTGAACTGCGCAAAGAAGAGCCAGGTGTTAAAATAAATACTTTGCCCGAGGTTAAAATCTGACCGTTCAAATAAAGGTCACTCTTACCGAAATAAAGTAGGACGTAAATACTTACGCTGGGAATCCATAATATTCGAGCTTGTCCATTAATTCCTTCGGCAAAAATATGTTTGGTTTCACTAAAGTTATTGGTAGTTTGATTATCAATGACAAGGACCTTTGAAGAATCGGGAACAGCGTTTTCTTTAGCTTGTATGAAGCTCATGCAGCGCTTAAATTCCTCATCAACAATATTAAATGTTTCAGCAACCGTATTTACAAACTCAAACTCTTGTTCTGATATTTCGGTA
>JAIOQD010000055.1 GCA_021413595.1 Bacteroidota bacterium
TTGATGGTGGAGTTACCGGCATTTCACTTTTGATCTCAAAAATAACCGGTTTATCTTTATCAGTACTAATTGTTGCTATCAATATCCCATTTATATTTCTTGGATATAAAAACATAGATAAATTTTTTGCAATAAAGACACTTATAGCAATTATAGGTTTATCATTTTGTCTTTTTTTTGTTTCCTACCCCATCATTACATCCGACAAATTATTAGTGGCTATTTTCGGAGGTTTTTTTCTCGGTGCAGGAATAGGCATGACAATGAGAGGCGGGGGGGTAATTGATGGAACAGAAGTTCTTGCACTTGCCATCAGTCGTAACGCCAGTGTTACTATAGGTGATGTGATCCTTATTATCAATATCATTATTTTTTCGATTGCTGCCTTTGTGCTGTCAATTGAAACAGCATTATATTCCATACTTACTTATTTTGCGGCTTCCAAAACACTTGATTTCATCGTTTCCGGAATTGAAGAACACACCGGAGTTACAATAATTTCAACCTGTAGTGAGCAGATCAGAAAAATGATAACAGAAAAATTAGGAAGAGGAGTAACAATTTATCAAGGTAAGCGTGGGTATGGTGTACATGGTCATCAGTTAAATGAAACTGATATTGTTTTCACTGTTATAACTAGGCTTGAAGTATCAAAACTAACCTCAGAAATTGAAAGAATTGATCCCAAAGCGTTTGTAATAATGAGCAGTATTAAAGATACCAAAGGAGGAATGATAAAGAAAAAGCCATTACACTAAATAATTTTTCAGAAAATGTCAAATGGAAATTTCATTATTACCTTACCCTCATAATAATGTTAATCATGACTAAAATAAGAACTATAATCTACACACTTTAATATTATCCAATTCCTTGCTTCGCATTAATAGTGTGAATGCCCTATAAAGTGAGCAAAGACATTATATCCTTCTTCCAGTTTTTATCCGCCTTTTCAATTACAATCTTTGTACAACCATTAAATGCAGCGAAGTCTTTTAGTTTAGAAACAAATAATAAATTAAAATCAATGGTAGGTTTGAATTCTTTTTCAAAATGCATGCTCTTTATGTAAAATATTTTTGCAGCACGATCTGCTTTTGGATCGAAGCGAGCCACCAATTTATTACCATGTAAAACAGGTAAACAAAAATAACCATATCTGCGTTTTGGCTCGGGTAAATAACATTCTACCATGTAATCAAAATCAAAAAGAAATTGCACTCGTTTCCTTTGGATGATAGCATTATCAAAGGGAGAAAGAAAATGAATATTATTTTTTAGCTTAATTTTTTCTATATCTTTTAACTGATTTGCAGATGTAATGAATAACAATTTTTCTTCTCTTTCTATTTTAACTTCAACCAATTCCCCTTCCATCAGCATACGTTTCAATGTTTTATTTATAGGCACTTTTAAGCCATTTCGTAAATACGAGATTTCTTTTTCACTAACAAATCCGTGTGCCTGAACGGCTTTTAAAATTAAATGTTCGGAATATTCTTTTTCAGTTGGAAAAGAAGTATCAATAATTGATGGCAATACACACGCTGTTAAATCATATACTTTATGAAATCTCTGGCGTTTTGCCACCATTAATTTGCCTTCCATAAAAAGCTGTTCTAAGGCACGTTTGGCGGGTTTCCATTCATACCAATTTCCTGGGCCTTCTCTTTTATATTCAAAATCTTTCGATTGTAAGGGCCCTTCCGCTTTTATTCTGTCGAGCACATACTTATTCATTTTTTTATCCTGTCCAAACCAGTGGGATTTACCATCTTCGTATGACTTTTTTCTTGGAAGAGAAAAACGGTAATCGCTCATTGGCAGATACGATGCAGCATGACTCCAATATTCAAAAATGGTTTTATCTTTTTCTAAAAGGTCGTTTAAAAAATTTTCGTTATAATCCGGCAAACGGCTCCAAAGCGTATGATGGTGGGCACGTGCAACAACCGACAGCGTATCAATTTGCACATAACCTAAAAGATCAATGGCAGCAAGAGTCCCCTTTTTGCCTTTACCAAAATTGGGCTGAGACAAACCTTGGCTATTTAAGGCAAGTAGTTGGGCTTGTTCGCGTGATAGTGTATGTTTTGAGTTTTTCATTTCTTGTTTTAAAGCAGGTTCATTTGGGCGTTTCCTTTCTAAAAAGAAAGGTCGGGCTTTCCACTTCAATCTTCCCTACCGCTAATTAGCGATAGGGAAGGATTTTCGTGGAATTTATTCTTCAGAGAAGAATGTATCCTGAGCGTTTGTCGAAGGGATCCCTAACGCAAGATCGTTCATTATTACGATCAAATATCGAGGCATTTATACTGTTATAATACAACAAATAACAACAAACAAAAAAACGCCTTGCTCTCAAAAAGAACAAGGCGTTTTAAAAACTGTTATTGTGTTTATGCTTTTACCGGTTTACCGCTTAAAATTTCAGCATCAACCAAAATTCTACCGCAATGCTCACATACAATAATTTTTTTGTG
>JAIOQD010000386.1 GCA_021413595.1 Bacteroidota bacterium
CATAGCAGCGCCAAATGTCGGTCATCCTAAAACTGCAATAGGATGGCAAATACATTAATGCAAATGCTTCTTTAAACCAATGTGTATTTTGACTATTGAAAGGGCTCCAGGCGTTTTTGCCCAAAGCTAATCTGACCTTTATTTCAAAGTCGATGGGAAGGGGATAGGTTAAACGGTAAACCGCATCCACATCAGGGTTTTCATCTGCTAAGCCTTGTTGAATTGGGCAATTGGCTGAATCGTGTTTTAAAGAACTAAGTTCAACTTGTTTGTTTTGTAATTCTTCTAAAGGAAAACCTCGTGGCCAGATCTTGTGTTTTGTAAAATAATGATACACATTTACCCAGCCTGCATTTTCAAAAACATGGCTTTTTACTTCACGTTGTTTATCAGTCCAGAATTCTTCGCGTGGGATATTATCATCATCTGTTTCAACCAATTCGGTTGCTCCATTTTGAATAGCTAAGAGGTAACCCAAATTTTTTCGTGAATAATGTTTTGTAGGTGTAATTTTTGCCAGGTCAAATGGTAATGTTGATTGTCGGTCAATGCTCCAAAAATCGCAACCCTCTAATTGGAAATCGTTTGGAGATTTTGTATCACCGATCACAATAAATTGGAGATTGCGCTTTTTACATTCTACTGCAAATGAATTTAAAATGGGATGTTTATCATTAGCAATGGAAGTGATGATGAGTGATTTAGACATATTTAATTAATTTGAAAATTTGTTAATTTGAAAATGAATTTGCATGATAATCAATTAGCTGATTGGCACATTAGCTAATTATTATAATGTTGGCCGTTTTCCTGCTAATCTCAAACAGAAATAATAAAATAAAGTTTGATAGGCATTTTTTATTGCATTTTTTGAAACCCTTGGTGATGGTGCCTGATAATGTATTGGCACTTCAAAGATTCTTCGTTTACGCAGGAGGTATCTCAATTCGGTCTGATAAAAATGAGCTTTTGATTTGAAATCATGATTAATGATCTTTTCTACTACGTCACGATGAAAACCTTGGTATCCCGAGGTCATATCATGCAATTTAGTTCCTAATAATACATTTGCTAAAATCGTTCCAATTTTGGAAAGCATTCTTCTTTTAAACGGAGAGTCACCCATCGAACCACCATTGATAAAGCGGCTTCCGAATGCACATTCATTCCCTTCATTTAATACTCGAAGGAACATTGGTATGGCACGTGGGTCATGAGAAAGTCCTGCATCCATTTCTACAACAATATCATGTCCTGCCTCATAGGCTGCACGTAATCCTCTCACGTAAGCGTCCACAACATTTTTGTTTTCTGGTGCCCAAATGGTCACATAGCGGCTATCTGCTGCAGAAAGAGCCTGACATAATTCCAATGTCCTGTCTGTTGATGCTGTATCAATTACAAAATAAACGTTCCCCGGATTCAACTCATTGATCACAAAATTGAGCATTTCAATAAACGGCTTGAAATCCTCTTCTTCATTTGCCATCGGCACAACTATCGCCCAGTTTTTGTAGTAAAACATTTGTTAGATTTTCAAATTAATTTTTTTTCTTTGAAGCTTTTGGAACAAGGTTTGCTGCAATTTTTGTTTTTAACAACAAGAATTTTTTTTCAAAATAATTGTAACTTACTATAGAAATTAAAATTGTTAAACCAAAGGCTGTAATAGCTTCAATAATTATTATTTTTTTATCTGGTACAGTCACACTATATCCAAGTTTCATCATCACATAAACAACAATAAATAAGGCAATCATGTGAAAGCAATATAAACCATAGCTTATTTTTCCTAGGTATGTAAATAGCTTGATTCTTCCAATTTTGAAAATGGAGCGTTCGGCAAAAATTTGTTCCATCATTACAAAAGCAAAAAACAATGAATACACTACAGGCATAAAGGAACGCCAGTATTGTTGCGGACGAGGTTTAATACCATTACTATGGAAATTAATTTGTTTTAAATACTCGTTTTGAGTAAGTTCTAAATGGAAAAAGTCCATACGTAAAGCGATCAAAGTAAAGCCAGTTATGTAAACAAGGATTATTACAATCGGGTTTAGCTTCCGAAAAAAATCTATAAACTTTTCTGATCCACATAATTTTGCAAACAAAGCACCCATTGCTAAATCAGATAAACAAGAAAAAGTATGATAATGTTGCATCAGATTTTGCGTTTTTCCGGCCATTCCAAACAGCCTGTAATAAATTGAAAAAGCAATAAGTGCAATAAATAATTTCGTTAAATGCTTCCGCGGAATAATTAACAAGAGTAATGGCCAGAATAAATAAAATTGTTCTTCAATGGAAACAGACCAAAGAACTCCAACTATAGCATTACTGATTCCATTTTTTACATAATCGAAATTTCCAAGAAAGAACATGTATAGGTTCTTATTCATGATGGTTGTGGAGTTCGAAATAGGAAATCCGGCAGGCAAAGCAGTTGTGAAAAGTGGAATTATTGCTAATCCAATAAAGAGCACTAAAAAATATAAGGGCCAGATTCGTAAAACACGTCTCAGATAAAAAGAACGAATATTAATGGTGGTATGCTTTTCCTTTTCTTTTAATAATAAATAGGTAATTAAAAAGCCGCTTAAAACAAAAAAGAAATTTACACCGAGGTCACCATTCAATAAATAATCAGTTTTGATTTTATTTACAAGAGGATTAACCGTTTTATGTCCCAAGCAGGCAACAACGTGATTAACAAATACAAGTAGAAAAGCAATAAATCTTAGACCATCTAAATTAGGAAAGTAGATGGCATTTTGCTTATTAAGATCTGTCATAAAAGTCAATTCTTGTTTTGAAAAATTATTAGGCAAAAGTAGAGTAATTATTAAAATAGCATCAAATCTTTTGTAATTCTCCTGCAAATCATCAATAATCTATAAAAAACTGTCGGAAATCGTCAAAAATATTTGCTAAAATACCATTTTTTAGGTATTTTTGTATCCACTTTAGATTCAATCTAAATAAGAATAAAAATTACAACAGGTATATTAAAGAAGTATAAAAAATGATAACAGTTTCAGAAAATGCGAAGCAGCATGCCTTAGGTCTAATAAAAAATGAAAATCACCCTGATGGGACTTTTATTCGTGTTGGAGTTGATGGTGGTGGATGTTCAGGTCTTTCATACAAATTAGAATTCGACAGTATTGTTAAGGATGGCGATCAGATTTTTGAGGATAAAGGAATAAAGATTGCCATAGATAAAAAAAGTTTTTTGTACTTAATAGGTACAGAGTTGGATTATGTAGGAGGCTTGAATGGAAAAGGTTTTGTATTTAATAATCCAAATGCAAGCAGAACTTGTGGTTGCGGAGAATCATTTGGGGTGTAAGTTAAAGTTAGAAAGTTTAAAGTTTAAAGTTAGAAAGTTTAAAGTTTGAAAGTTTAGAGTTATGAGTACTATACAAAAAATTGAGGATTTAAAGGTTTGGCAAAAGGCTCGTCTAGTGAATCTTGAAATTTATAAATTATCGAACAAGGGCTCATTTTCTAAGGATTTTGGATTAAGAGATCAAATAAGAAGAGCAAGCGTTTCGGTTTTGTCAAATATTGCTGAAGGGTTTGAAAGAAATGGCAATAAGGAATTCAATCAATTTTTATCCATTGCAAAAGCATCTGCGGCCGAAGTTCGCGCACAGTTGTATGTAGCGAAAGATTTAGAATACATTTCAAATGATCAGTTCACAGAAGTAGTGAATGGTTTAATTGAAGTAAGTAAAATGCTAAGTGGCTTAATGAGTTATTTAAAAACAGCGGAAATAAAGGGGAGTAAGTTTATGGAAGAGGGTTTCGTTTATGGAACCCCTCAACTTTAAACTTTAAAACTTTAAACTTTCCAACTAAAAAAAGATGGCAAACGAAATTTTAGAAGAAAAAATTAACGAGGAATATAAGTACGGTTTTGTTACCGATATTGAAGCTGATAATGCTCCGAAAGGTTTAAATGAGGATATCATTCGTTTTATATCTAAAAAGAAAAACGAACCGGAATGGATGCTGGAATATCGTTTAAAGGCTTTCCGTTATTGGGTAACCTTAGAGGAGCCGCATTGGGCTCATGTTTCCTACATAAAGCCAAACTTTCAGGATATTATCTATTATTCTGCTCCTAAACCTAAAAAAGTGTTGAATAGTTTGGATGAAGTAGATCCTGAATTATTAAAAACATTTGAAAAGCTTGGTATTTCTATCGAAGAGCAAAAACGTCTTTCAGGTGTTGAAAGTAGAATTGCTGTGGATATTATTATGGACAGTGTTTCGGTGAAAACTACGTTCAAAGAAGTATTATCTGAAAAAGGAATTATTTTTTGTTCTTTCGGTGAGGCTGTTCAGGAGCATCCCGAATTAGTAAAAAAATACATGAGTACGGTTGTTCCCTACACCGATAATTTTTATGCAGCATTAAATTCGGCAGTCTTTACAGATGGCTCTTTCTGTTATATTCCAAAAGGTGTTCGTTGTCCGATGGAACTTTCCACTTATTTTCGGATCAACTCGGCTGGTACAGGTCAGTTTGAACGTACATTAATTATTGCTGACGAAGATTCTTATGTGAGTTACCTCGAAGGTTGTACTGCACCTATGCGTGACGAAAACCAATTACATGCAGCAGTGGTAGAGCTTGTCGCTCATAAAAATGCCGAAATAAAATACAGTACCGTCCAAAATTGGTATCCCGGTGATAAAACCGGTAAAGGTGGTGTTTTTAATTTTGTAACGAAGCGAGGTGTTTGTTTGGAGGATAATTCTAAGATCTCCTGGACACAGGTAGAAACAGGCTCTGCTGTTACCTGGAAATATCCTTCTGTAATTTTAAAAGGTGATAATTCTGTTGGTGAATTTTATTCCGTAGCCGTTACAAATAATTATCAACAAGCCGATACAGGAACTAAAATGATACATCTTGGAAAAAATACAAGAAGCACTATTATTTCAAAAGGTATTTCAGCAGGCTTTAGTAATAATAGTTACCGAGGTTTGGTGCGTATTGCTAAAGGTGCAACAAACGCACGTAATTTTTCGCAATGTGATAGTTTATTGATGGGTGATAAATGCGGGGCACACACATTTCCATACATCGAAATTAAAGATAAAACAGCAGTGGTAGAGCATGAAGCAACCACTTCAAAAATTGGTGAAGATCAATTGTTTTATTGCAAACAACGTGGTATCGACAATGAAAAAGCAATTGGATTGATTGTAAACGGATATTGTAAAGAAGTATTAAATAAATTGCCAATGGAATTTGCTGTGGAAGCACAGAAGTTATTGGCGGTGAGTTTGGAAGGAAGTGTAGGTTAATTTTGAATTTTTCGGAGTCCTACTTGTTTAAAGAATAGATACGAATTCCAATTTTTTAAAAATAATTATTGAACTAATAAGTTTTCAAAATTTTCTTTTAGATATATATCAATCCTATAATTAGTGCCATGATGAAACATACTTTTTTCCTTTTTTTTCTCTTGGTTATTTTAACACCCACTCAGGCTAGCCCCGGAAAATTGAATAGTTATAAACTAATTCACTCCTATTCCATTTCCGAGTTGGATTCCATTTGGAAAAACAAAAAGATCAACAAGTTCATGGCAAAGATTAGTTATCCCATTGATGTATTTGAGGTGATCTATGAAACCACATGGCATGATGGGACATCTGTTGAAGCTTCCGGCATATTTTTTCTGCCCAGAAAAAAAGGAGAAGAGTTTCCTATGATATGTTATCACCACGGAACACAGACTATAAAAGATCGTAAGATCAAGTTTGAAGGGGAACAAGCTATTTGTGCGGCATTTTCTACAAGTGGCTATATGGTGGCTTTTCCTGATTATATTGGTATAGGAAGCGGCAAAAAAACGCATCTTTATCTTCACGTTGAAACTGAAGCGGCAGCAGCAATTGATTTATTACGTGCTGTAAAGGAGTTGATTGCTAAAGAGGATGCTAAGCAAAGTAAGTATTTATTTTTAGCCGGCTATTCTCAAGGTGGCCATGCAACTTTAGCTACCCTTAAAGTGATGCAGGAAAAATACCCTACTGAATTCAATGTTACTGCATCAGCACCTATGAGTGGGGCTTATGATTTAGGCGGTGTGCAAAGTGAAGTGATGTTTAAACCCTATTCTCATCCAGGTTATTTACCTTACCTAATGTATTCTTATCAGGAGGTATATAAGTGTTTTAAAGACGGAACCTGTTCTTTCAAAGCTCCTTATGCAGAAATGTTACCGGCATATTATGATGGTAAGCACACCATGAGCGATATCAACAAAGTAATGCCCGAAGTACCTAAAGATATATTGACAGATGAGTTTTTACTTGACTATTCTAATGATGAAAAGCTTCCATTTAAGTTAGCAATTGCTGAAAACAGCGTACACAATTGGAAACCGGAAACACCTGTACTTTTTTGTTATTGCAAAGCCGATGAGCAGGTAAATTACAAAAATGCGCTTATCGCATCTGATGCTATGAAATTAAAAGGTGCCGAAAATATTAAACTTCGCCATACCAGTCGTAAAATGGGGCATAAGAGTTGCGCAGTATTTTCCTCTGTATATGCAAAAATGTATTTCGACAGTTTTGTTAAAGGAAGCAAAAAAGGGCGAAAAGGTCCATTAATAAATAGAATGGCTTTATCACTAGCTAAAATGAAAGTGAAGAAATGATTTAAATGTGAAAATTTTTAAGTTCTTATTACAACAATAAAAAAATAAACTATGTTATCAATAAAAAATTTACACGCTTCAATTGATGGAAAAGAAATTCTGAAAGGAATTAATTTAGAAATTAAAGCAGGAGAAGTGCACGCCATTATGGGACCCAATGGTTCAGGTAAAAGTACCTTATCCGCAGTACTTGCAGGAAGATCAGATTATGAAGTTACTGAAGGCGAAGTCCTTTTCAACGGCAAAAATTTGCTTGAATTATCTCCTGAAGATAGAGCTAGAGAAGGAGTATTTCTTGCATTTCAATATCCAATAGAAATTCCGGGTGTAAGCAATGTTAATTTTTTGAAAACTGCAATAAATGAAATTCGTGCTTACAAAGGGTTGGATCCAATGGAAGCGAAAGATTTTTTAGCGATGCTGAAAGAGAAACAAAAATTAGTAGAGCTGGATGGGAAACTAGCAAACCGTTCTGTTAATGAAGGTTTTAGTGGTGGAGAGAAAAAACGCAACGAAATATTTCAAATGGCAATGCTTGAACCAAAACTTGCAATACTTGATGAAACCGACAGCGGACTTGATATTGATGCTTTACGTGTAGTTGCAAATGGGGTAAATAAATTAAAGTCAAAAGAGAATGCAACCATTGTAATTACGCATTATCAGCGATTGTTGGATTATATTGTACCTGATGTGGTTCACATACTTTACAATGGAAAAATTGTAAAATCCGGACCTAAAGAATTAGCCTTGGAATTGGAAGAAAGAGGATACGATTTCATTAAAGCTGAGGCTGAATTATTATAGAATTTTTATTACAGCGCACAGTCTTCGACAAGCTCTGACTGATTGCGCTTTGGTTATCACATTGAGCCTGTCGGAACGTTTACGAAAGCATTTGATGC
>JAIOQD010000387.1 GCA_021413595.1 Bacteroidota bacterium
TTGTAATTGCCTGTATGGATTTTACATTTATTGGAGGTTCGATGGGTGCTGTGGTGGGCGAAAAGATTGCACGTTCCATAGATTATTGCCTTGAGAAACGTATTCCATTAATGATCATTTCTAAATCGGGTGGTGCACGTATGATGGAAGCCGCATTTTCATTGATGCAAATGGCTAAAACATCAGCTAAACTATCATTGATGGCGGAAGCAAAAATCCCTTATATCTCATTTCTTACTGACCCCACAACAGGTGGTGTTACTGCATCTTATGCTATGCTTGGCGATTTGAATATTGCTGAACCGAAAGCTTTGATTGGTTTTGCCGGCCCGCGGGTGGTGAAAGAAACAATAGGTAAAGATCTGCCAAAAGGTTTTCAGACCTCTGAATTTGTGCTTGAGCATGGCTTTTTAGATAAGATCATTAATCGTAAAGATTTGAAAGTACAATTGACTCAGTTGCTTAAAATGTTTAAGAATTAGTTTTTGTAATATTCTTTTTTATTGTTAATTGATTCCTATCCGCCTACTGCGCTGGGCTTAGTAGCTCCTATTAATGTTTTCGATTTTAGAAAGGATTTTCTTTCTAATTACCTATTGGTCGATTTTAAAAACATTCTCAATAAGCCATCAATCTTTGCTTCGAATGAGCATTTTTCTTTCTTTTGCTTCTCCAAAAGAAAGAAACAAAGAAAAAGAGCCCACGAAAACCAACTCCAATTTTTTTTTCACACAAAGGCCAACTCAAAAGTGGCCTAAAAAAATTGCTTTCGCTCTTTTCGTGGACCCCAGCCGCACCGTTACCTAATTTCCTTTGTGCAAAATAAATTTATGAAAACTGACGAATGGTTTTTACAGCTGAATGAAACGGAGATGCCCGTGTTGACGATTTTGCGTTAGGGATTGCAACGTAAATCCTTTTCTGTTTAGAAAAGATTGAAGTGGAAAGCCCGCCCCTTTCTTTTTCAGAAAGGGGAACGCCCAAAATGTTTAAATTTATTAAAGCCTGAACTTTCATATCATAAATTACCTCTCTCCCACTCTCTTCCTCCCCAATTAATACCGTATCTTTGAACTCCAACAAAAACAATAATGATACAAAAAATACTGGAGCATTTAAAGATCCCTTCACTAAATGAAATGCAATTGGCTTCGATTGAAGCTTCTAAAAAGGAAAATGATGTAATACTGCTTTCTCCTACCGGTTCGGGAAAAACGTTGGGATTTTTATTGCCAATCTTACAAAATCTGGATCAAAAAAAAGCCGGTGTACAAGCCTTGATATTGGTTCCTTCGCGTGAGTTGGCCATACAAATTGAAACTGTTTTTAAATCAATGAATACGGGGTTTAAAGTGAATTGCTGTTATGGCGGACACTCTACAAAAACTGAAAAAAATAATTTTGAACATCCTGCTTCTGTCCTTGTTGGAACACCGGGAAGAATTGCTTTTCACATCAGGCGGAACAGTTTTGATACGAACACGGTTAATACTTTGGTGTTGGATGAATTTGATAAATCGTTGGAATTTGGTTTCAAAGAAGAGATGTCGTTCATTATTCATGAACTAAAAAAATTAGAAAAACGTATTTTAACTTCTGCTACCAAGATGAAGGAGATACCTGATTTTACTAATGTAAAAGACCCCATCGAACTTAATTATTTGAGTACTACTCCAACAAAACCACAAGGATTAAAATTAAAAATAGTTAAAGCAGTAGGGAAAGACAAGTTGGATACCTTATTTTCATTGATTTGTAAGTTGGGTAATACGGCTTCATTAATTTTTTGTAATCACCGGGAAGCTGTAGATCGCATCAGCAGTTTGCTTTGGGATAAGGGACTAGCACATGGGATTTTTCATGGTGGGATGGAACAAGAGGACAGAGAACGTGCATTGATAAAATTCAGAAATGGAAGTCATAAAATGTTGATCACAACTGATCTTGCTTCCCGTGGACTTGATATTCCGGAAATTGAATATGTGATCCATTATCAATTGCCACATACCGAGGATATTTTTATACATCGTAATGGCAGAACAGCACGTATGAATGCAAAGGGTACTTCTTATTTACTTCTGTCGGAAACGGAATATGTGCCTTCTTTTATAAAAGAATCGCCTGCTGAAGAAAGATTACCAGAAAAAAATGTGATTCCGGAAAGATCAGAATGGGTGACACTTTATATTGCTTCGGGTAAAAAAGATAAAATTAATAAAGTGGATATTGTAGGCTTGTTGCTTCAAAAAGGGAATTTACAAAAAGAGGAGTTGGGATTGATCGAAGTGCTGGATCATTCATCCTACGCAGCGGTAAATAGTAAAAAGGCTGAAGCGGTGGTTCAGTTGGTTAAGAACGAAAAGATAAAGGGTAAAAAAGTAAAGATCGAGGTTTCGAAGTAAGTTGATGATAAATCCGAACTATCTTGATATTTTTAATTTTCTTACTAAACTTTCAAAATAAACAAAACTGTGTATTTTTCTTTTTTCTTAAAAAAAAAGAAACAAAATTCAAGAACAAACGATTCCGCCCCACAGGCAACACTACATCACGTTTGTTCAATCCTCACGCACCGTTTCATTAATATATTTTTGCAAAGGAATAAAATGTTGAATATAGGAAGCGTTTTATCTTTTCAATACTCTATCCAGGAAGAAGGTTCCAAAAGGGATGAATGATAACAGGAATGCTATTATTACTTTTAGGATTGACCATTTATAAACAAAACCTGCCTGTAAAAGTGCTATTGCATAAGCAATAAATAAAACACCATGCAACATTCCTACAATACGCACCGGTGCAGGCATATCGGCCATGTATTTTAAAGGCATTGCTATAAATAATAACACGAGAAAGGAAACACCTTCTGCAAAGCCGACTTTAAGTAGGCGACCTAATGGAGTTTTTAATGAAGAATCTTCTTTAGTCATTGGTTATTGGATTAGTCAGTGGTTGTTGGTTGCTGGTTGGCCTAATTGCCAAATGACCAATATCCAACTATGTTTTTGCTTTAAATTTATTGATAGCCTTAACGGTAAAATCGGAGAGCACTAGTTTTCCGCTTATTTCAGCACGTTCAATTAACAGCGTATCCCAGTTTTCTGTTCCTTTCCAAAAAACTTTTTTAAGCATTTCCATGGCTTCAGGATTTGATTTGGCAAGATTTCCGGCTAAAGTTGCTACTGCAACATCCAATTCTTCTATTGTTTTATAGATCTCT
>JAIOQD010000388.1 GCA_021413595.1 Bacteroidota bacterium
AAACGAATGGAAACAAATTGCATATCCCACATAGGTTTAATTATCCCGTAAGCAATTGATGCAGCAACCAAGTTCAATCCTAATAGGTATAGTGCATAATATTTTACAAATCCGAGAATAAGGAGGGTCCCTCCAATAAGTTGGATTAATGAAAGGATCCACACACCAGTTATTGTTAACGCTTTTGAAAGTCCTTTTTCTGAAAGTGACAAATGAAGAGTTTCTATATGGTTTTTGATTCCAATCCTTACAATAGTATTATACCCCTGAAAAAAGAAGAGCCACCCCAAAAAAATTCTAGTTATAAATACTGCAATGATATATTGATTGTTAATTATATTCTGCATTTGGTTTAACTTAATTTATTAGTTTAACAAATGTACATCAGTCAATGATTATTGGGAATGATTGCAATCAGTGGATTAGATGATTTCTGTCAATAAAAATTTTTTTTACTTGTTACTTTTTAATTTTTTTTTGTAACCCACTATAGTGATTCCAAGTTGACTTTTTGTTTTGGTCAGTTTTTGTAGGGTTTATTTGACTGTAAATTTTTTGTTGATTTGTTTCTATAGATGGTGACGTCCTTAAGTTATTATCTCTGACTTAAAAGCCATGATTAAAATCATTTTTTAGTTTGACGTTACTCATTATTTATAATGTGGCGCAACGGTACCTTTGGAAAAAACGAAATATAAATTATTATGACACCATTAGAGAATTTACATTACGCAATTGGTCAGTTGGCTTATACTGTTGCAAGTGCAGATGGAGCTGTTCAACCACAAGAGCGGAAAAAATTTCATGACATTGTTGCTGCAGAGCTTCGATGTAACGAGTATGATTTCAATGTTTCTGACATCATTTTTCGAATTATGGATAAAGATAAATGGGATACTGAAACCACTTACAATTGGGCAATGAAAGAGATCAAACTCAATAGTCATTACTTGAGCCCTGCCCTAAAAAAATCTTTTATTTCGGTGATGGAAAAAATTGCTAAAGCATTTTCCATTGTTACTGATGAAGAAAAAAATATTATTGAAAGATTTAAAAAGGATATTGAGTTTATAAATGGTGATCCTATATTTTACGGAAAGGAAGCGTGATTCTTATCGCTATTAATTTTCAGAAAAATGAAAATTAAATTACTTATTGCTTCATTGGGTTTATGTATTGGAGCAAACGCTTAATTTAGCGCAGGTGTATAGTTGAGCTTAAGTACGTGGAACATCCGCTCAGCCAATTTAGTAAAAAACTTTGATTTTCAAAGGGACTTTAATCCTAAAATCACCGAATGGGATGTAAAAGTTAGATGGGGTGTTGGTTTTGGATTAGGTGGATTTGTTGCTTATAATTTCTCGGATAATTTTTCTGTCCTAGCAGAGCCAATAATTGATTTTCTTGAATGCGGTATCGATTTTAAACGTGTGGAAAACAAGTGGGATAATAATGGTAATATTAAATTTGAATCAACAACATCCGATATAACAGTTACGTATTTTAATCTTCCCCTTTTGGCACGATACACTTTTGCTGAAAGTAAATTCTTTTTGCAGGGAGGTATTGGAATTAATTTTACAGCTTCTCCTACAATAGAGTCAACAACTACTGTTCAAAATGATAATTACACAAATGGGGCTTTAAATAAAACCTCAATAGATGCTCCATTTACACTCAAAACCAGGCTGAATGTATTCGACAGCCCAAGATTCAATTTTGTTTTTGGCCTAGGGAAATCTTTGATATTAAAGGGAAGGCGCTTTCTGTAGATCTAAGGTATAACCTACCTATAACGAGAAGCCAGATGTTTACCACGTAATTACAATGAGGATACGTTCAACCATAACAACATGCTGGGCATTGGCGAGAAAATAGCCGCAGAGAATAATGCACCTTTTTTACTCAACGATTTTAAAATGAGTCTAATCACTTTGTCGGTTAGCTAGACCCTCTTTAAAAAAGGTTAATTGACAAAAAACATCAAAATCCATCCGTTCCGGAAATTTGAAACTCACCTTATTGGGAAGTAGTAGCTTTTCTCAAAATAACGGGTATATTTAGGTCAAAGGACTTGATTTTAATCATTCATATTGATTTTTTTGGATTTTAATACCCCATGGTAAGTGCCCGCTGTAAAATGGTGGTGAAAGAAGAGTTGAAAAAACTTGGATTGCATTTCACTCCCGTTGATTTAGGTGAGGTAGAGATCATGGAAAACATTACTCCGGAACAGCGCCAGCAATTAAAAATTGCTTTATTCAACTCAGGACTTGAATTGATGGATGACAAGAGGGCGGTATTGATTGAAAAAATAAAAAATGTAATTATCGAAATGGTTCATCATACGGATGAAATGATCAAAATGAATTTTTCCGATTTTTTAAGTGAAAAATTAAATCATGATTATACTTATTTAGCCAATCTGTTTTCGGAAGTACAGGGTACAACTATCGAGCAGTTTATCATCTCTCATAAAATTGAAAGAATAAAAGAGTTGATGATCTATGGTGAGCTTAACATTACTGAAATTGCCTGGAAAATGAATTATAGCAGTGTTGCCCATTTGTCCAACCAATTTAAAAAAGTTACAGGGCTTTCACCTTCTCATTTTAAACAATTAAAGGATAAAAGGCGCAGTCCGATTGAAGAAATTGGAAATTCTGGCGAAACAAATTAAATAAGCGATAATCACAATTTGACATGGCAAAGAGAAAAAAATCGGATGAATTAATTATTGTCACCAAGGAACTTATCTTTCAAAATGAAGAGAAGGAAAAGCGGGCAGGGGAGTTG
>JAIOQD010000056.1 GCA_021413595.1 Bacteroidota bacterium
CCTTGTGTTCCGGAGCCGCCACCATTATTATCAATTTCAGAAACCACCCAAATATTATAATATTTTTCATTGTCCCAAAAACTCAATGCCTTTACTTGTACTTCATTTAAACTGCCATCCACACCAATGTTTTCATAATTACCTGTACCAGTACCGTTAATACGATTAATTCCTGTTGTTGGATTTCCGGAAGGGTCTTTTTGAGCTAAACAAAACTCAATTCCAGTATCTACACCATTACCATCAAAAGGCGTACCTGCTACCTTCCTGTATGCATCAGTTAATGAGCTGATAGCACTAAGTATTTGGGCATTAGATATATTAGTTCCTGTTCCAACAGCTTCTCCTAAATGTATTACGTGTACTACACAAGGAATTGTAAAAGTGGCTGTAAGTGCATGATCTCCTCCACCATTATTTGCAATCGATTTTTGCAATAGCGTTTCGTTGATCTTACTTCGGTGTGCATATTCGGGATTCGTAGCCATTAGTTTATCATGGATAATATCAGATAAACAAGGCTCCGCCATTTTTTGGGCTTTTAATCCTTCACAGAAGGTAGAAAGCAACAAGGTCGCTATTAATAAAAATTTACGCATATTTTTGAGGGATTGATTTTCCATAAGTGTTTTGGAATTAATGCTTTGTTTTACTCTTTAATTTTATCTATTTTTAATAGCAAATGTATTTCTTATTTTTTTACTTAGATAGAATACGTTTTTTACCTGACCAATGTTACAATCCCGCTATAATTATGTTTTCTCTTGCTAAAATCAACAACCTTAACAACATAAACATAAACATCTGCTTGCGCTAAATCTCCACCCTGATTTGCCTTGCCATCCCAAGGTGTATTAATGTCATCTGAAAAGAAGATCAAATTTCCCCAACGGTCGAAAATTGACATTTCATACTTAAAAATAAAAATTCCTGTTCCGGTAAAACTATCATTTATACCATCTCCGTTTGGTGTAAATGCATTTGGAATATAAAATATAAAATCCGGCTCTATAATAACAGTTTGATAAGCTGTGTCAACACAATTGTATTGAGTGGATGTGATCAATGTAATTATATAGGTACCAGAATCTGAATATACGTGCGTTGGATTTAAGAAAGTTGATGATGAGTCCATACTTGTATCACCAAAATTCCAAGTCCAATAATTAGCTCCTGTAGATAAATTTGAAATGGAAATAAGCGGATTGTTAATAGACGTTATTCCAGGCTGAGCTGTAAAACTCGCATTAGGATTGGAATATACTGTGATATAATTATTTTTAGATAAGGAACTAAAACATCCGCTGTCGGAAGTCACTGTTAATGTAACATCAAAAAAGTTTGCTACATATATTGAATCGTTGGAGTAACAGTTGTTGGGGTTTTGTGAACCGCTTGTAGCGCTGCCATTGCCAAAGTTCCAGAGCCACTGTGTATTTGAACCTGTGAGAATAGAAGATACACTTTGAAAATTTACACACAATGGTTCACAGCCTATGGTATCATCTGCTGTATAATTAACAATGGGGTTAGGGTTAACAACGCTTATTTCAGTAATTGAATCCTTGCAACCAAAATTGGAAATAACCAATAACTGAACAGAAGAAAAACCCGCGCCTGAATAAAGATGAGAGGGATCTTGAGTAGTACTATGTGGGCTGCCATCACCAAAATCCCATACCCAAGATTGTATAGTATCTGTTGTTGGGATCGTTGATAGATCATTGAATTGAACAACGCTCCCATCACAAACAGATGGTGCAGTAAATTGCGCATCTGGAAAAGGATGTAAGGTTGTAATTTTTGTTATCGTACTATTACAATTATTGCTGTTTGTAACTACTAAAGTAACGCTATAGGCTCCCGGTGCGGCATACGTATGACTTGGGTTCTGAGTGGTAACTAAAGGGCTGCCATCACCAAAATTCCAGGATCTGCTTAAAATACTTCCGCTGGATACAGTAGATAAATCATTGAAATTCATTGCCTGATTTAAACAAACATTTATAAAATCAAAATCGGCAATGGCCGAAGGAAACACCGTAATACTATCCTGCAAGGTATCCGGGCAACTAAGATTGGATGAATAAGTAATCAGGTTTACCAGATAAGTTCCCGAATTAGGATATAAATGGCCGGGGCTCCATGCTGTAGTATTAAGTGCAGAACCATCACCAAAATCCCAGGCCCAACCTGCAATATTTCCCATAGTAGGACTAAGGGAACTGTTTGTGAAAATTGCTGAATCTGATAAACACGTATTGCTGAATGTAAAAGCAGAAGCGGGCCGATCAAAAACGTTTACCGGTGCATTGAATGCGTTGGAACACCCATCAACAGTTGTTGTCACCAAAGTAACGGAGAACGTACCTGATCCCGAATAATAATGACCGGGACTCTGTAAACTACCTGTGGGGCCACTATCACCAAACACCCATAAATAAGAAGCAATTGAAGTAGAATTGTCAACTGAAGAGGTATTAGTAAAATTCAACGTATCTCCAAAACAAATATTATTATAGGTAAAACCAACCGTAGGTTTAAAATAAACCTCTACTGATTTTGTAATCGTATCGGTACAACCATCGCTACTATTTATCATTAATAAAACATTATAAGTTCCCGGATTAGCATACGTATGGGTAGGATTTTGATTGGTGTTGACCGGACTCCCGTCATCAAAATTCCAGGCCCAGCTTATAATACTGCCTGAAGATGCAGTTGAATTATCTGTAAATGTGGTAACATTTCCTGTGCAAACACTGGTTGCCGAAAAATCGGGAACAATATCTACCAGATTAAATATGATGGTATCATGCAGTGAGCCTCCAATTGTCAAGAAAGCTTCAATACTAATTGTTTGTGAAGTAGTGGCCCCCAGAGAGTATACTACGTTTGCTTGCCAGGTAGAGTCGGTCAGGATCACCGCATGCATTGGAGATCCGTTAAATGCTCCTGATAAAACAATTGAATCTGCGGGGCAGGCTATTGTTCCCAAGATGTTTTGGCTACAGGAAATGTCTGCGCTTACTGTAGCATCTACTGTTGGTGAATTCGTTTCCAAAGGGCCTAAATTATCCAAACTAATGTTAACATAGCCATTGCATGGAGAGATCCAGTAGGGACGAAAAGAAACAAAACACCAGTTAGAAGTTGGGGTTAATGTTACCGTATAAGTTTGCCAAGTGGTGCTTGTGATCGGTCCTGATTGCCATAACACTTCACTTTCAGCACATATTCCATTTGAACCCAATATTTCCAGGGAACTATAGCAATCACCAGGTCCGGCAGTATTATAAACATTGCTGTGTGCCAGATCAACAGAAAAAGAATAAACCTGTCCGGCAGTCATGCAGGAGCTAAGCGCCTGGCTTGATCCTTCATAATACCCTGCAGCATTGGCCCCATCTTGTAAAAAACTAACATAAGAGTTTCCATGGGAAGCAGGTTGTGTAAAGCCCCAGGAACCAGGCTGAGTATCAGGAGTCCCTCCGCAATTCACCCAAGGACCAGGCTGACAGCCGGCACAAGAAGGGCCTTCAAATGAAGGATTGATAAATGAAAGAGGTGGAGAAGGTGTGGTTCCGCATTGCCCTAACAAATGATTTGAAAACAAACAAAACAGGGCGAATATAAATAGTGTTATTTTTTTCATGAGATTGCGCTTTACCTTACCAATGTGACAATCCCCCTGTAAACGTGTTTGCTTTTATTAAAACCGGTAATTTTAACAACATACACATATACATCAACTGGTGCAATTTCACTGCCGTCATTTATTTTTCCATCCCAAGGCTTATTTATTTCATCGGAAAAGAATATTAAATTACCCCAGCGGTCAAAAATCATCATCTCGAAATTCTTAATAAAAATGCCTTTACCGGTGAAAGAATCATTTATTCCATCACCATCGGGTGTAAACGCATTTGGAATATAAAACACGAAATCAGGCTCAATAATAATAGTTTGATACGCTGTATCAATACAATTGTATTGAGTGGATGTAATCAATGTTATTGTATAAGCTCCCGTATCAGCATAAGAATGCGGCAGTGGATCGGACAAAGAAGAAGTATCAGAACCATCACCAAAATTCCAATTCCAAAAATTAGTTCCTGTTGATAGATCTGAAATTGAAATTAAAGGGTTGGTAATAATTGCCGTTTTTGGCTGAACGGTAAAACTCGCATTCGGATTTGGATACACCGTGATGTAATTATTTTTAGTCAAGGCACTAACACATCCGCTATCAGAGGTAACCGTTAAAGTGACTGAATAAAAAGTGGCTACAAAAACAGAATCGTTGGTATAACAGTGATCAAACGACTGGGAATTGCTAATGGAATTGCCATCGCCAAGATCCCATGCCCATTTTTTATTCGCATCTGATAGTATGGTTGAAGAATTTAAAAAAGAAATACACAATGGTTCACAACCAATAGTATCGTTTGACGTAAAACCCACAATAGGGTTTGGATTAATAATACTTATTTTAGATATAGAATCCTTGCAGCCAAAACTTGAAACAACCAATAACTTCACAGTGTAGAAGCCCGGAGCCGGATAGAGATGGGAAGAATTCTGATTATTATAAACAGGACTGGCATCACCAAAGTTCCAGGACCACGATTGTATGGTATCAGTTGCTAGGATGTTAGACAGATCATTGAATTGAACCAAACTTCCGTCACAAACATTTGATGTACTGAATTTTGCAACAGGTAAAGCATGTACCACAATAACTTTTGATACTGTGTTTTTACAGCCGTTATTGGTTGTTACCATAAGCGAAACCGTATAGCTTCCCGGAACAGCATAAACATGATTTGGATTCTGAATGATACTAACCGGAGTCCCATCACCAAAATTCCAGAACCAGCCAGTAATACTGCCACTTGAAACAGTTGATAGATCATTAAAAACCATCGCTACATTTAAACACACATTAGTAAAACCAAAATTGGCCACAGGCATAGGAAATACTGTAATAGAGTCTTGCAGCGTGTCCGGACAAGCAAGATTTGATGAGTACGTAATCAAAGTTGTCTGGTAATTTCCGGGAACAGCATACAAATGATGAGGATTCAATACTGTTGTGTTTAAACCAGAACCGTCACCAAAATTCCAGGACCAGCTTGCTGTGCTGCCCATTATTGGGCTGAGTGAAGTATTGGCAAATACCGCAGAATCTAATAAACAGGTATTGTTTACAGTATAAAGGGAGTTTGGTGGATCAAATGTATTTATAGAAAGTGTGTCGGCCTTGGCACACA
>JAIOQD010000389.1 GCA_021413595.1 Bacteroidota bacterium
GCAAGTGTAAATAAAATAAATTTCCATATACGTTTTGATGTAGAAACATCCGGAATCAATTGTTTAACAATGGAAACATCACCATAAGCAGCAATAGCTTTTTTCCTCCATCGGTTAAGCAACCAATAAATAATAATAAACACCGGAACCAAGCTTAGTGCGTATAAAAAATATTTATTTTCTAATTGAAACATCTTACTCCTACGAATTTTAACGAATTACGAATCTACGTCTGTTGAAAATGATTACAACAATTACTAAAATGATTGCAACGATGTTGTTATATTGTTAAATTGCCTACTGCTAAATTGTATAATTAATATTACGATACACTTTTAAATAAGGTATTTTTAAGTAAAAATTCAATTAACAATAGTAGTGCAGCACTAATTGCAAACGGTAAAAAATGTTCTGCTTTATTTGTAAAATTCTTTTCTTCGAAAATAGTTTTTTCCAATCTGTCAATCTCTTTATAAACATTCTTTAACTTATCATTATCAGTTGCACGAAAATATTTCCCCCCGGTCATATCAGCGATCTCACCAAGTGTTTTTTCATCTATGTTAACATCCACATAACCATATTGATAACTCCCATCAGGGTACATTGCCACAGGGGCAAGAGCTTTTCCTATTGTACCTACACCAATAGTATAAACACGAATATTAAAAGCTTTAGCAATTTCTGCGGCTGTTAATGGAGCTACCGAACCTTGATTATTTACTCCATCAGTTAACAAAATCACTACTTTACTTTTTGCATTACTATCTTTCACTCTGGAAACCCCTGTAGCTAATCCATTACCGATAGCAGTACCATCTTTAACCATGCCTGTTTGTATGCCCGAAAATAAATTTTTAATAACTGCGTGATCCGTGGTTAAAGGACATTGGGTGAAACTTTCACCACTAAAAATTACCAGGCCGATGCGATCATTAGGCCTGCTATCAATAAAATCCACAGCAACTTCCTTTGCTGCTTCCAAGCGATTTGGTTTAAAATCTTTTGCCAACATACTTCCGGAAATATCTAAGGCCATAACTATATCAATTCCTTCTGTTTTAACATCCTTCCAGCTTGAACGTGATTGCGGCCGAGCTAAAACAACTATCAGTAATGCTATTGAGAAAACACGTAATACAATTAAACTATGGCGTAAATAGATTTTTAATGATTTCCCGATTCCTTCAAATCCTTTTACCGAGGAGATCTTTAATTCAGCATTAAATGATTTATTTCTCCAAATATACCAAGTTGCAATTACCGGAATGACCAGTAATAACCAAAGTAATTCTTTGTTTGCAAAAGTTATATCGTTAAAAAAGTCGAACATTCGTTTTTTCGCTGTCTATTTATTTGTGAAAACTATATTTTTATTAGCAGTAGGAATTTCATCCTCCTTCTTCGTTCCGTTTACGAAATCATAAGCATTACTCAAGCTCATTTCATTTTCATTTGGTAATGGCTGCTCTTTGGCAAACTTTACCAAATCGGCTAAAATCAATAGTTTTTTTAATTTCATTTTGCTCTCTTCATCAATTGCCACATTCCGGAAACCATATAGAATCTCATCTGTTGTTTGTTCCAATGCTTGTATTTTAAAACGATTTTCGATGTATTCACGAATTATTTCAGTTAGCGTAATATGGTAATGCTTTAATTTACCTTCTTGCCATAAATTTTCCTTTTTGAGTTTGTCCAATTTTTCAAATGCTACAATATGAGCGGGAATATTAGGAGCTTCTACAACTACCATTGGTGGTTTAACTTTTTTGAAATATCTGAGTATATAAATAATAAGAATGACCACAAGTAGTGCTATCACAGTTCCATATACCACATACATATTATCTTTTATCCAATCTAGAAACGAATAACTCTCATCGTATGGTGGTTTGATATCCTTAATAGCCAAGCTAGTATCAACAGCTATTGTTCCAACAGATAACAATAAAGGCTCCGTAAAAAAAACATTGGTATCATCACTGATCAAAAATTTAAAAGGAGGTATTGCCCAGTAGCCCGAATCAAAAGAAGTAATGTAAAGTGTTTTTGTTTGAATGAACTGAAATGGATTATTTTTATCTGGAATAACTGTATCAATTTTTGACTGCGCAACTACTTCCAATTCTTTTCGAATAGTATCAGTAATTTCGGGCCATTGGATTTTTATTTGTTTTCCATTATCAACCCTGTATTGAATACTTAATAACAATTTAACCTGCTGCCCGATCCGCATTTCGCTGGTGTCGAGTTTTGCTACAGCCTTTATTTCCTGTGCTTTCGCAGCATAGGAGAATAAAAACAGCAATACAATGCTAATTGCAGAAATAAAAGTTAATGTATTTTTTTTTCTTATTCTCATTTTTATTTCACGCGAAGGCGCAGAGTCGCAAAGTTTTTATAATGATAAGCAATTTCTCTTTTTCACAATGTATTACACAAATTCGTAAATTCGTATGTTACCCTAAGCTTGTGGAAGGGAGTTATTTGTATGCTATCTCCTCTTAAATAAATTCATCAAAGGTTTTATATATGATTCAGCAGTATTAATGTCAGCCGAATCAACCCCGCTTTTATTAAATATTTCTTTTAACGATGCTTCTTGTTTTTTTGCTTCAGCATAAAAGTGAACACGAACATTTTTATCTGAAGTATCGATCCATTTCATCGTTCCTGTTTCAGCATCCATAAATTTAACCAATCCGATATTAGGTAATTCCATCTCACGCTTGTCGTAAATACGAAGGGCAACCAGATCGTGCTTTTTATTAGCTATTTTTAAAGCATCAATAAAATTTGTATCGGTGATAAAATCGGATATCACAAAAGCAATACTTCGTTTTTTAATTACGTTGGTTAAATATTTTAACGCTTGTTTTATATCCGTTTTTTTATGTTCGGGTTTAAATTCAATCAGATCACGAATGATCCTTAAAATATGAGTCTTACCCTTTTTAGGAGGAATAAATTTTTCGATTTTATCAGTGAAAAATATCACTCCTATTTTATCATTGTTTTGAATTGCCGAAAAAGCAAGTACCGCGCACAACTCAGTAATTAATTCCTGTTTTAATTGTTTTTGTGTTCCAAATTCCCCCGATGCACTAACGTCAACTAACAACATAACTGTCATTTCACGTTCTTCTTCAAATATTTTAACATAAGTATTATTGAAGCGAGCTGTTACATTCCAGTCGATGGAGCGAATATCATCACCTGCCTGGTATTCACGAACCTCACTAAAAGTCATACCTCTGCCCTTAAAAGCTGTGTGGTATTCTCCAGAAAATAACTGATTGGAGAGCCCCCGAGTTTTAATTTCAACCTTTCTTACTTTTTTTAATAATTCACTTGTTTCCATTATTTTTCAAAGGGGACGAGGGACGGCTGGGACGAGGGGCGATCCACTTCTTAAAATACTAATTGAATACGTCTCCAAATGTTACTTTCATTCCTTCTGTTTTTAACCTCGGTGTTTTTTATTGATTAAAATTTTGTTCCCATTTTAAAAATCTGATGTTGCTTTTTTGGGGGAGAGCCTCCCTCCTTACTATTTTCGACTTTCGTCCTTTTTCTTTTCTTCAAGTGTTTGTATTGATCTTGTTAACATTGCAATTATTGAATCTAACTTTTTAATACGTTCAATGATCATAGATTCGCTTAACAAAAATTTACTTTTTTTATACCATCCTTTACTTTCGCGTGCCGAACCTCTTGATATTCTTAAAAATTGAGGATATTCCTTACCAAAACCTCTTCCATACCCCTCTTCAATGTTTGCTGAAATAGAACCGACACAACGAATTAATTGTTTTGAAATTTCTTTTCCTCTGAAATCATTTAACAAAATTTCTGTATCACTCCAACATTCATCCCACAACTCTATTGATAGCTGATAAAATATGATTTCATCCAACCTGTCTTTCATATCATTATATTGATATTTTCTTTCTCAATTACGTAAGGTCATTCGTCCCTCGTCCCCTCTTTTTTTAAGGTACTTCTACTGTATTTAAAATTTCATTGATGATTATTTCAGTAGTAATGTTTTCTGCTTCCGCTTCGTAAGTTAAACCAATACGATGACGCAATACATCAGTACAAACAGCACGAACATCTTCGGGAATAACATATCCTCTGCGCTTAATAAATGCGTAGGCCTTAGAAGCCATCGCCAAATTGATACTTGCACGTGGTGAACCACCAAAATTGATGAGATCGGCAAATTTGTTGAGTAAAACGGTCAACCTGAGCTTCCGGCAAAGGATATGTTCCTTCTTGTTCAATAGGGTTTTGAGTTGCAAGCACCAAAAATGGGTTTGGCAATTTAAAAGTCTGGTCACCAATGGTAACTTGTTTTTCCTGCATCGCTTCAAGCAAGGCGCTTTGAACCTTTGCCGGAGCACGGTTTATCTCATCCGCCAAAATAAAATTAGCGAAAATAGGACCTTGCTTCACAGTAAATTCTTCTCTTTTTTGATTATAGATCATAGTACCGATAACATCGGCAGGTAATAAATCGGGGGTGAACTGAATGCGGCTGAATTGGGCATGAATAGTAGATGCTAATGATTTAATTGCTAATGTTTTTGCCAAACCCGGTACACCTTCCAAAAGGATATGACCATTGGATAACAAACCTATTAATAGACGTTCCACCATGTACTTCTGACCTACAATTACTTTGTCCATTTCCATGGTTAACAGGTCAACAAAGGCACTCTCTTGTTGAATACGCTCGTTTAATTCTCTAATGTCAGTCATTGTTATATTTAGTTTTATTAGAACTGATTAAATATTATTCGGAAGCAAAAGTAAAAAAAGTCTCATTTTAATACTCTTTTTTGCTGTTAAAAATTGTTAAACTCAAAATGGTTTTCTTTACTTATAATGAGGGACATAGCGAATGAACTGGCAAAAAAATGAATATTAAAATTGTACGCTTAAATTATTTATTCCATTGCTGCTACTTTACAATTTCTCTAAACAATGCATTTTAGTTTTCATTGTGCCAAAAATTTGAAATCACCAATATTTTCACAACCTTTGACAGCCTTAAAAAATTAAATGATGTTTAAAAAATATTTTTTTGTAATTGGTTTAACACTTGCAATGAGTTCTTGTAAAGTTTTCAAAAAATCGGAAACTGCTAATGGCAACTATCCGGTTGTAAATTTAGACACTGTTGAAACAAGTGGCAAAACTCCAGAAGTGCCACAATACCAGGCTTCAGCTACTAGAATAAATGACATTATACATACAAAATTAGATGTTAATTTTGACTGGAAAAAACAATATTTATATGGCAATGCCACTATAAGGATAAAACCATACTTCTATCCTACATCATTATTAAAGTTGGATGCGCGAGGAATGGAAATTAAAGAAATAGCCCTGCTTTCTAATACGAATAACAAGTTAAATAACGATACCAAAACAGGGGGGGATGATAAAAAAAATCCATCTGGAAATTATGAAGCAACTTTTTCTGAAACAATATCTAAAAAGCCTCTGGAATATACTTATGAGAAAGATATCATTACTATTAAATTAGATAAGGAATATATAAACACAGAAGAATACACAGTTTTTATTGATTATGTTTCCAAACCAAACGAATTGAAAAAAGGCGGTGGAAGTGCTGCTATTACAGATGATAAAGGCTTATATTTTATTAATCCTGAAGGGAAAGAAAAAAACAAACCTCAACAGATCTGGACACAGGGAGAAACACAATCCAGCTCCGTATGGTTTCCTACCATTGATAATCCAAATGAACGGATGACACAGGAAATTTTCATTACTGTAGATAAAAAATTTGTTACACTGTCGAACGGTGAATTAGTTTTTTCATCCAATAATGAGGATAGCACACGTACCGATTGCTGGCAAATGGATTTGCCGCATGCTCCTTATTTGGCAATGATGGCAGTAGGAGAATTTGAAATTGTAAAAGATAAATGGCAGGACAAAGAAGTAAACTACTATATAGAAAAAGAATATGCGCCCTACACGAAGGATATTTTTGGAAACACACCAGAGATGCTTGAGTTCTTCTCAACTAAATTAGGGGTACCATACGTCTGGAATAAATACTCTCAAATAATAGTGCGTGACTATGTTTCCGGGGCAATGGAAAATACAACAGCTACCTTGCATGGTGAATTTTTGCAACGAACAGACAGGGAATTATTAGATAAAAATTATGAGGATGTAATCTCACACGAGTTGTTTCATCAATGGTTTGGAGATCTGGTTACTTGCGAGTCGTGGAGCAATTTGCCTTTGAACGAATCCTTTGCAACATACGGTGAATATTTGTGGGAAGAATATAAATATGGTTTGGATGAAGCGGATCTGCATAGCTCCGAATCCGCCCGAGGATATTTTGCTGAATCAGAAAGAAAGAAGGTTGTCAAAAGACCCGCCACAAAATTACTATTACTAAAGCCAATGAAACATTTGAATTTGATGTAAATACAAAGCCTGATCTAGTAAATGTGGATGCTGAGAAAATGCTGTTGTGTACTAAATACGAGCAGAAAACAATTAAAGAATTGGCTTTTCAATACCGAAACGCTCCCCTCTACTTGGATCGCAGTGAAGCATTGGTTGAACTTACAAAAAATGCCAAAGATTCCTTAGCCTCCGAAATAATTGTGTTGGCAATACAAGATAAATTTTGGAGCATACGTGAAGATGCTATTAATAATTTGAAAAATATCATACCGGGTCGTGAGAAACAAATAAAAGGCCTTTTAGTGGAGTTGGTAAAAACAGATGAAAAATCAAGTGTGCGCGCTGCCTCAATTGCTTATTTGTCGGCCTATTATAAAGATGATGATTTACAAGCATTGTATAAAACTGCATTAAATGACAGGGCCTATAGTGTTTCAGGGGCTTCCTTGGCTGCGATTGCAAAGGTAGATGCAAAGGAAGGAATAAAATTAGCAAAACAATTTGAGAATGAAAAGAGCAATGATGTTCTATTCGCTATTGCGGAATTATACGCAAATTATGGTACTGATGAAAACAATTACTTTTTTGTAAAATCGGCAGATAAATTTGCAGGCTTTTCAAAAATCGGTTTTGTAAGTTTATATGGATTGTATTTGAAAAGGATCACTACTAACGAAATAATCGATTCCGGAATTGAAGTGTTAAAGGGCATTGCAGAAGATGAAAACGCAATTAAATGGGTTGCGTTCTATGCAAAAAAATCTATTAAAGACCTAGGGAACATGTATGAAGAAAGAATAAATGAAAACTCATTAAAATTGAAAACATTAAAAGAAAAAAATCCAGTTGCTCCCGAAATAAAGGATCTGGAAAAACGAATTGAAAATGAAAATGCTCAGAAGCAAAAAATAACAGAAATTTATAATGGGCTAAAGTAATTGCAAAAAAACATTAAGACTTAAGGGAACCTCTAAAAATCATTTTTTCACCGCAAAGACGCAGAGTCGCAAAGAAAATAAAAAATAAATCATTACTAAGCTTAGCGCCTTAGCGTCTTTGCAGTGAAATTGAGTCCTCCTCAATCCTCAATCATCATCAGAGCCTCATTCAATTCTCCTACCGTTTTTTTATCGTTTTTCTGTTGGGCTACAAGTAGGCCTTTATTATAGGTAACAATAGCTTTTTGAAGTAATCCTTTTTGCTCGTAATATTTTCCTAATTGATAATACGCTCCTAAATAATTTTCGTCCCGAATAAGAAGCTGCTCTATCAGTTCAATTGCTTTATCAATATCATTTATTTTCGCGTATTCTAAAGCCAATGCATAATTCAGGAAAGAATCATCCGGTTCAGTCTTTAACATCTCTTGAATATGTTGTAGGCGTTGCAAATGTTTTTTTTGGATTAGTAATAAATAGTATTCATTAACCCTGACAGGGGCAATCATAATTCATTTAAATTACTGCTTTAAACTGTTTCAGAAAACGTATATCATTTTCAAAAAACAAACGCAGATCTTTTACCTGATACTTCAGCATGGTGATACGTTCAACCCCCATACCAAAGGCAAACCCGCTATATGTTTTACTGTCGATCTTACAATTATCAAGTACTGCAGGATCAACCATACCGCAACCTAATATTTCTACCCAACCGGCACCTTTGCAGATATTGCAACCTTTGCCTTTGCAAAAAGGACAAGATATATCCATTTCAGCGCTTATCTCAGTGAAGGGAAAAAAGGAAGGGCGCAAACGAATTTTAGTTTCTTCGCCAAACATTTCTTTGGAAAAATATAATAATGTTTGTTTAAGGTCTGCAAATGAAACATTTTTATCAATATACAAACCTTCTACCTGATGAAACTGACAATGTGCACGTGCTGAAATAGCCTCGTTACGATATACCCGGCCCGGTGAAATGGTACGGATAGGGGGAGTGCTATTTTCCATCACATGCACCTGCACAGATGAAGTTTGTGTACGTAAAACGATATCCGGATCTTCGCTGATATAAAATGTATCCTGCATATCCCGCGCAGGGTGATCGGCAGGCGTATTCAAGGCTGTAAAATTATGCCAGTCATCTTCGATCTCCGGACCATCAGAAATGGTAAAACCAATGCGAGAAAAGATCTCTACAATTTGATTACGAACAATTGATAAAGGGTGACGTGAGCCAACAGCAATGTTTTCAGCAGGAAGAGTTAGATCAATAGTTGGATTCTTTTTATCATCTCTATTCTCAAATTTCTCTTTTAATTCATTTACCTTTTCCTCTGCTTTATTCTGAAGCTCATTCAATTTTTGTCCAACCTCTTTACGAAGTTCAGGAGCAACATTTTTAAACTCTTCGAACAGTTCTCTTACTTTGCCTTTTTTGCTTAATATTTTAATGCGAAATTCTTCAACATGCTCCTTACTTTCAGCAGCAAATGTTTCAATTTCGCTTAATAGTTCTTCAATTTTATTTTTCATTATCCAATAATAATTTATGCAAAGGTAATAATTCTGCTGCGAAGAACAGGTCTGTTTAAATATTCGAATTGTTTAGCCTTTTTCCACCGTTATTAACCCGAATTTTGATTATTACGGTAATGCTGCGTTAGGGATTGCAGCGAAAATCCTTTTCTTTTTAGAAAAGATTGAAGCCCTTCGACTTCGCTCTGGATAAACTCCAAGCACGCCAATTCTTTTTCAAGAATTGGAACGCCCAAATAAAAATTGATCAAATGCAAAGGACTTTACTGAATAATAGATATTTTCATTCTTATATCGGTAAATGGTCGGGCATTTTTATCCACCTTTTGTTTTGCAATCGAATCAATTACTTCCATCCCTTCATAGACTTCTCCAAATATGGTATAACTCTGATCCAAATGTGGTGTTCCACCAATGGTGGTATATGTTTTAATTTGTTCTTGGGTAAATTTGTAAGGTTTTGTGCCAGCCAATTCCGATTCCACTTGTTTAGTAATAATATCATTCAGTACTTTCATACTATCCTCTTGGTGTGTTTTTACAAAAGCCTGGTATTTTTGAAGCAAACCTCTGTTTTCATCACGATTAACAACTGTATTGAACAATTTTAGCTTGGTAATTCGCTTGGCCTGTATGTTTAACAACGAATCGTTATAAACCTTTCCTTGCACAATATAAAATTGTGAGGCGGATGAAGCTTGTGATGGATTTTCCAGATCAGTATCACGGGCAGCAGCCAGCACTCCTTTTTTGTGAAATAACCGGGAATTAAATTCGGCAGGTAGGTTATAACCGGGGCCCCCATTACCAAGTTCTATGGATGGTGGAGCGTTTTTTGAGTCAGGATCACCGCCCTGAATCATAAAATTTTGGATAACACGGTGAAACATCAGACTATCAAAATAATGATCTTTTATAAGTTTTACAAAGTTATCGCGGTGAAGTGGTGTTTCATTGTATAATTTCAACTTAATTGTCCCAAAATCGGTGACAATCATCACCTTTATTTCCTCTGAATTAGCTTTATCGGCCAATTTAAATGATGCTGACATTAAAAAGGTGACACTAATTAAAAATAGGGCATTTAAAAGTTTTTTGTAATTCATAAAATAATTTATTAGATTTGCTAATCGTAAAGATAATGAAGCGTTCTTTATCAGTTAACAAATTGAGTTACGAAAAAAAATATTTATAAAAATCATAACACTATGAGAACCTTTATTTTGAAATTGTCAGCTTTTATATGTGTCGGTTTATTGCTTGTGACAGGTCTTTGCACTACTTCTTGCAAAAAAGATAAAACATGTCGTGGCAAAATAACGGTAGTGGATACTGCCGGAGCTCCTGTTGCCAACGCAACAGTGAAATTATCCTCTCCACCTTCGGTTCCTGCTAATCCAGCGCATCCTGCAGGTGGTGATCTTGTTCTTAACGGAGTAACTGATGGTTCAGGTGTTGTGAATTTTGAAATACAACTACCTACTATACTTGATATTGTGGCTACACAAACTACGGCTTTCCCTGGTATGACCGGAAAAGGTATTTTACGTTTGGATGAGCCCGGCAAAACTGCTGAAGTAACTGTTAAAATCAAGCCTTAATTAACTAATTCCTTGTTTTTAAAATAGTCAACAATAGCTTGTTTCATAAGCTGTAATTGTTGCCCGGGCTTTAATGGAGGTAGTTTTTCATTTGTCTTCCAGTGTGGCCAGCCATCTTTATCCATCCCTTCGTATTCATAATATCCATAGGGTGTAAGAAGCGTACATATTGCAATGTGCATAACATCCAATTTTGCATTTTTGGAAAATTTCATTGGCCCCTTACCCAATTCCTGAACACCAATTAAAAACAATACTGCCTGAATATCCATATCATCTCCAAACTGAATGGAAAGGGTTTTAACCACCTCTTTAAAATTTTTCTCTAAATCTATATCCATTTTTTTGTTGATAGTTGTTGGTTGCTAGTCATTGGGCATTAATCATTAGGTGTTTGTCATTTGGTGGATTCTTAATACCCCAAAAAAAACTAGTCACCAATGACCAATGACTAATTTACGCTGTTGCTTCTTCTTTACTAAAGTCATAATTGCTATAATCTGTAATTACATTGTAAAGGGTGTCACGTTCAATAGGTGTGCGTTTTACCTGCTTGATCATTTCTACCAATTGTTGTGTACTTAATACCGGAGATTGCTCTTCTGACCCCGCCATGGTATATATTTTTGTGGAATCATCAATCGTTCCATCAATATCATCCACTCCAAAAGCCAGGGACATTTGGGTGGTAGTGCGGCCAATCATAGGCCAATATGCCTTCAGATGAGCAAAGTTATCCATATAAATGCGTGATATCGCATAGTTGCGTAGATCCTCAATAACACTTACTTCCTTCAAATGACTCATTTGATTTCCTTTATTACGGAATTTTAATGGAATAAAGGTATTGAAACCCTTTGTTTTGTCTTGCAAGGTACGTAAGCGGTTCATGTGATCCACACGATGCTCATATTTTTCAATATGACCATACAGCATAGTTGCGTTTGATGGCATTCCCAGTTTATGTGCAGTTTCGTGCATTTCAAGCCATTGTGCAGCAGTACATTTATCTTCACAAATTTGTTTACGGATTTCTTCATCAAATATTTCGGCACCACCACCGGGTAACGAATCCTGACCATGTTCCTTTAAGATCCTTAGGCCTTCTTCATAACTTACTTTGGCTTTACGGCACATGTATTCTAATTCCACGGCAGTAAACGCTTTCACATGTATATCAGGACGAATCACTTTTATCTTTCTTATCAATTCAGCAAAATAATGCAGCCCCATTTTTGGATGTACCCCTCCTACAATATGAACTTCTGTAACAGGCTTTCCATTGTAATTGCGCACAAGACCAAGGATCTCTTCCTCCGATAATTCCCAGGCTTCCTCCTTTTGTTTCAATAAACGGGAATAGGAACAAAATTTGCAATCGAATACACAAATATTGGTTGGTTCTATATGAAAATTACGGTTAAAAAAAACAGAATTACCATGCTTTTTTTCGCGAATATAATTTGCCAAGGTACCCAAATAGCCAAGTTCCCCTTTCTCATACAGCAAAATACCTTCATCAAAGGTAATACGTTCATTACTATATATTTTTTCAGCTATATTTTTTAAATCTTTAGAGATGTTTGAATCTAATAAAACAAATTCGTTTTTTTGAATGTTCATTATGCATAGGTTTGATTTTACAAAGTTACGCTTTGTTGATTTATGAATGTCAATCAGTAGTAGAAAAAATTTATTTGCCGCAAAGACGCGAAGACTCAAAGTTTTTTTCGAAAACACCTCTTGATATACGAATATGAAAGGAGGCTTACTCCTGACTTTGTATCTTTCTGGCATTTGAAAAACTTTGATAACACTCCTGCTGTTAATTGGAAACCTTTATCTTTACAAAGTAATGAACTCAAAACATATTCTCTTAGTTGAAGACGAAGAACATCTTTTAAAAACCATCCAGTTGAACCTGGAATTAGAAGGTCATGCTGTAACAACAGCTATTACAGGAGCAGAAGCCCTAAAGAGATTTCAAAAACAAAATTTTGATTTGATTATTTTAGATGTAATGCTCCCTGAAATAAATGGTTTTGCAGTATGTGAAGAAATACGCAAAGAAAATACTCAAATTCCTGTTTTGTTTTTGACAGCAAAAAGCTCTGGAAGTGATCGTGTTCAGGGATTAAAATTAGGTGCCGATGATTATTTGACCAAACCTTTTAACCTGGAAGAACTATTACTAAGGGTTCAAATTTTATTGAGAAGAAATAAAACTCCTGAGGCTGAAAAAGCCATTGAAATATACAAGTTTGGCAATAATGAAATAAATTTTATTACCTACGAAATTAAGGGCCTTGATGGACTCAAAACGGAGATCAGTAAACGGGAAATTGCTTTATTGAAATTGCTGATCAAACGCAGCGGTGAAGTAGTTTCCCGCGAAGAAATTTTAGATCAGGTTTGGGGAGCTGACGCCTATCCATCCTCTCGTACCATTGATAATTATATACTTGCGTTCAGAAAATATTTTGAGAAAAATCAAAAAGAGCCACAACACTTTCATTCTATACGTGGTGTGGGGTATAAGTTTACGAGGTAATTATGAAAATGAGAGTGGATTGTTTGAATAAAGTATTTATTGACCAATCTAATATGTCATTCCGACCTTTCGGAGGAATCTTGTTTTTGACATATAGGTATCAAGTTCATTTGTAGAAATAAATAAAAAGATCCCTCGGCTTCGCTCGGGATGACATAAAAAATTTGATAGTCCTTAGTTAAACGTCATTGGTTTATAAGAAATATTAATTGCAAATTTTAGTTTAAAATATTAAAAAAAAATCACCCCATGAAACAGTTGATACTTTCTTTCGCTTTTCTATTCAACAGCATTTTTTTAGTTGCTCAGGACCCACATTTCTCACAATACAATACTTCAAGGATCTATACAAATCCTGCATTTACAGGAACTGACAGCACATTGGTGCTTGCAACAGGATATAGAATACAATGGCCAAATATTGATGGTGGATACAAAACTTTTTATTTTTCTGCCGACCAGTATGTTCGTTTTTTAAAAGGAGGTTTCGGGATTAATTATATTAATGATAACGAAGGAAATGGTTTAATTGTGAGCAACAGATTAGACATTAATTATGCC
>JAIOQD010000390.1 GCA_021413595.1 Bacteroidota bacterium
CAATAGTTTTATTGAATAACAAAATATTTAAACCACATAGATTCATAGTCAAATAAGGATACAAATTTCGCATAGACTTCGCTTAAACATAGCCCTATGCTAAAAATTTATTTTCTTTATTACCTATAAATCTATGTTTCTATGTGGTTTAAGACTTTACCCCCCATTATGCTGCAAAATTCCGAGATTTCGTGTCCAAAAACTCTCATTTTACGCTTAATTTTTATGCTTATTGGCGGAAAACAATAAACAAATGCTTTTTCAGCCAAAGATGCGTTCGTAGTGATTTTTATAGCCTTCGTGGGAGCTAAAATGGCATTAATAAACAAAAATAACCAATTATTTTTGTTTTATTATGTATTAAGTTATACTTTTGTTGACAGTATTAATTTTTAATTTTTAATTTAATGAAAACAGGAACAGTAAAATTTTTTAATTCAGCAAAAGGTTTTGGCTTTATTACAGTAGATGGTACTAATCAAGAACTATTTGTTCATGTAACAGGTTTAGTTGATCAAATTCGCGATGGCGACAAAGTAACCTTTGAAATTCAAGAAGGTAAAAAAGGTTTAAACGCAGTAAATGTGAAAAAAGCTTAATTAGCTTTTCCCTTAAATAAAAAAGGCTCCCCGGGTAAAACCAGAGAGCCTTTTTTTTGTTCTGAAATTTTTATTTATCTTTTATCTCCTCACCTCTCACCCATTTTTCTTTGGTAACCTTACCACTTTCGTCATACACATTCCACATACCATCTTTTTGATAATCAATAGTAGAAGCACTGAAGCGCATAGGACCTTCCGCTTTTATTTTACCATTTTCATAATATTCCTTTTTGGTGTATTTTTTTTTCTTGGGGTCAGTACATTCAAATATCTCTTGTGGTTTCCCATCTTCAGCATAGGACTTACGGCTGATAAGGCTTGTCATATCTTTTGTGTTTTCCTCTGAATATTCGATTTGTCCGTTTGCATAATAATCCACCCAAATTTGAGGGTTTCCCTCATAGTAGGTAATTTCAGATTTAAGTTTTCCGGTTGGATAGAACATCTGCATATTACTACGCTTGAAATCAACTACTTTAAATGATCGTTCAACGTTACCATTTTCATAAAAATTTTTATAGATCTTAAGCTGCCCATCCTCATAATATCCTCTATGCAAAACCTTACCACTTTCGTAGATGTCCTGCACCCACTCCTGAGCAGCATAGCCTTTTCTATCATTACGAACTGAATCACCGCCCGTTTTTAAATTTAATTTCTCATACATTGTAATTCCATAAACAGGATCTACCACTTTTGAAGCTTTGTATTTATTGGGTGGTGGCGCAGTTCCAAAACCTTGCGAAAACGACAATTGAGCAAAAGTTATAAAAATAAAAAAGAGAACTATTTTTTTCATTTGAAAATTAGCGTTGAGTCATGAATATTTTGTAAAGATAAAAAAAAGCTAATAAGAAAGCAATAAAAACTCAAATGTAGCCGGTTCGGTTTCTCTCAATAAAACTTTGCGGATTATTCAACTAAAACTGAATTGGCGAACTCTTTGGCAACGAGGTAGCGTTCTGCATCCAAGGCTCCCATACAACCACTGCCTGCTGCTGTTACTGCCTGACGATAGATCTTATCTTGTGCATCTCCTGTTGCAAATACTCCGGGTATATTGGTTTTGCTTGTTCCTGGAACTGTTTGAATGTAGCCGGTTTCATCCATATTTAACCAACCCTTAAAAATCTCTGTATTGGGTTGATGTCCGATAGCTACAAAGAAACCGGTAACATCTAACTTACGTTCTTCACCCTTGTTATTCACAACTATTGCACCATCAACACTTTTTTCACCAAGAATTTCTTTGGTTTCCGTATTAAAAAGCACTTCGATATTGGGGGTGTTTAATACTCTATATTGCATTGTTTTTGAAGCACGCATTTCACCTTTACGCACAATCATATATACTTTTCTGCAAAGTTTCGCAAGGTAAGTAGCCTCTTCAGCAGCGGTATCACCAGCCCCAACAATGGCTACATCCTGTCCCTTAAAAAAGAATCCGTCACATACGGCACAAGCCGACACACCAAAACCATTTAAGCGTTGTTCTGATTCCATGCCCAACCATTTTGCAGATGCACCCGTTGCAATAATTACCGTATCGGCATGTATGGTAGTTTTTTCATCTATTACTACTTTATGTATAGGACCACAAAAATCTACCGATGTAGCTAATCCCCAACGTATATCAGTACCAAAACGTTCGGCCTGAGCCTTAAAATCTTCCATCATCTCGGGACCTTGAGTACCTTTGGGGTAGCCAGGGTAATTTTCTACTTCAGTAGTTATCGTTAATTGTCCGCCCGGCTGTAAACCTTGGTACATAACAGGTTTCATGTCAGCTCTTGCAGCATAAATTGCTGCAGTGTACCCTGCAGGGCCACTACCTATGATGAGGCAATGAACATGTTCTATTTTTTCAGTCATAATTTTAATTTTATTAGTAATGTTCTACAAAATAGGTACCAAAAATTCAGAAGTGATTAGGAAAATGCACAAATTATGCCGCCCATCAAGGCCAAACAAACGATCCAATATCCACAATTTACTGCAATGTATTTAAATCCTTTGCGTTCAAACATTGCATTCGTTCCCAATATTGGCAATGCTATCATAAAACCAGCCAATGTGCCGTGTAAAGCCCCATGCTTAAATGTACGGAAGTTGGTTCCGTATTTCGCCATAAAATCCCGTATCATTAAACTTACTTCAGAAGTAGGATCAGTAATACCCGGTTCATTTGCTAAAATTGAATACATGCTATACTGATGAATTACCATAAACTGCACTGACATTGCAAGCAGAAAGCTTAAGAAAAAAGAAAGGCCAAAAATTAAAGCCATATTAGCTCCTTTCATTTTATCTTCTGTAATACCGGCAGCATTCATCCATACTGTTCCTAATACTTTTGGGTTATACCATATAAAACCCAATATCATTGGCACAAGAGCGGTAACAAGGATAATCATAAAATTTATGTGCATGTTTTTTGGTTTTTAAAGTTTTTTCAAAGATATATGAAAAATTTGATTTTCAAGAATCTCCTTTATTTATTTGATTAATTGAATTAGGCAATAGCTTATAATCGGGCATATTTTTTCGAATAAGAAAATTACGAAGAAAATAAGTTTCCTGTTTGACTATTAAAAATGTATTGTCACCGAAAATCGGAATAAATGTAAAATTTACAGGAGTATGTTTGTATCCTTAATTTAATAAAAATTTTTAAACCAAATCAAATGAAAGAAACAAAAGAAACAAAAGAAACAAAAGAAACAAAAGAAACAAAAGAAACAAAAGAAACAAAAGAATCAATTAAAAATGAGTACAAACTTGTCGCATGTGTGCAGAAGAATGCAAAAGTATGGCAGCATAAAAAAGCAATTCTATAATTCAATTAATAATTTAAAACTAAAAAAATGAAAAAGCTATTATTACTGCTGGTCTGTAGTATTTCTATACACACGATTAACGCACAAGGCTGGAGCGAATTTGGCCTTGGCCTGGCAGGGCTTAATGCAAACGGGCAGATAATATCAGTAGTAGCTGACAAAAAAGGTACAG
>JAIOQD010000391.1 GCA_021413595.1 Bacteroidota bacterium
TTAAAAATTGAAAATCCAATTGGATTGGACGCCAGGATATATTTTAATAATTTAAGCTCAGTTAATACCAGAACAGGTAATACCATTAACCTTAGTAATTCAATTATTGGTATGCCAATAAATATAAACCGCGCTGCGGAAAACGGAGGTACTGTATTTCCAACCTATGCTAATTTCCCTTTAACAGTGGCTAATTCAAACATTAAACAAATGATTGAAAACCTCCCCGATAAATTTGGTTATTCGATGCAACTAATTGCAAATCCACTGGGGAATGTATCCAGTTCAAATGATTTTATTTATTCGGATAAATTAATGAAAGCCAACCTGGATATAGAGATCCCCCTTTCATTAGTTGCAAGTAATTTAACGTTGGTGGATACGTTGAATCTGAATATTTCTAATACTGAAGATCAAAATGTGAAGAGTGGTACTCTTACTTTAATTGCTGACAATGGTTTCCCTTTTGATGCTTCCCTTCAGATCTATATGTTAAATGAAGTGAATGCAGTAGTTGATTCTGTTTTTGCTAATGTCAATATTATTGATGAAGCCCCCATCAATTCATTGCTTAGGGTGATTAGAAAAAAACAAACGAGGATCGCTCTTCCATTAAGTGAAAGCAAAATGAATTTGTTATATCATACAAAAAAATTAAAATTAAAAGTAAAGTTCAATACAAGTGCTCAGCCGCAGTATATCAAAATTTATAGCGAATATAGCATTGACGTAAAATTAGTTGGCGATTTTAATTATACGATTCAGTTAAAATAATTTAGCTAAACAGCTTTGAACAAAGGCAGAACGCTGATAACGCTGATTATTATGATAAACACAGATAAAAGAAAGAATATTTAATCATAAATTTAGGACTAAGATAAAAGATCATTTTTAACCATAAGCAATCTGCGTCATCAGCGTACTATTCTTATTGCCTGAGTAGAGAGTAGAGACTAAAAACAAAATCAAAATTGTGAAGAAAATATTTATTATACTTTTTATTACTTTCATTCATCTTATTTCGCAAGCTCAGATTGCTACTATTTTTGCTGAAGAGTTTCTTGATTCTTCTAAAACGCGTATTGGCATAAGTGCTGATTATGACTTAAATTCAAATGCTTTCACCAATGCTTTTGTATCAAAATTTTATACCGGTGGATATATTGATACCGATCTAAAAAATTCTGTTTTAAAGCGTGCAAAAAACATCAATCGAATAGGAGGCAATTTTAATTATGGTATTAATGGTGTAATTAATTTAGATTCTCTTAATCATAAAAAAAACATCAGTGTTTTTTTCAGTGTTAGGGACCGAATCCATGTTGATGCACAATTTTCAAAAGATCTGTATTCTGTTGGCTTTTATGGGAATTCACAACATGCCGGAGAAACCGCTAATTTCAATAATTTCAATTTAAATCTGATACGATACCAACAAATACAAATAGGTTTATTTTCATCCAAGCTGGATAGTGCAGCCCGATGGGGAATTGGCCTTTCATTTTTAAAAGGGGAAGAATATCTTTCTATAGCAGCTAAAAAAGCGGAATTATTTACAAGTGAAGATGGACAATATATTGATTTTACTACTGAGATGACTGCTGCTAAATCAGATACTGCACGCAAAGGCTTTGGAGCATTTAATGGTTTTGGATCAAGTGTAGATATGTTTTTTGAAGCCCCTTTTCAAACTCGTTTTGGTGTTTCTAAATTGCGTGTATCTGTTTCTGATATTGGTTTTATCCACTTTAATAAACAAACCTTAAATTTCACCCAAGATTCAACTTTTCATTTTACAGGTTTTAAGGTAAATAGTTTTAATAATTTACAAGATTCAACGATGGGTGCTACTTCAACAGATAGTATAATCAACTCCATTGTACCAGCTAAAAAACAATCTTACTCGGCCACTTTGCCAACTATATTAGATCTGAATTTTGAAACTCATTTTGCAAGCTATTTTCATTTAAAAGAAGGCATCCGTTATGTTTTTAATGGAAATAACAAACCATTGTTTTACGTTACAGGAAAGTTTTATTTTAATCCTAAATTCATGTTATCAGCCACATTTGGTTATGGAGGTTATGGCATTATTAATTACGGTTTAGGCATTAATGCTAAGTTAGGTAATGGTTTTGTGATCTATGCCGGCAGTAATAATATTGAAGGGTATCTTGCACCTAAAAAAGCATGCGGACAAGGAGTTTATATTTCATTAGTTAAACATTTTTATTAAAACAAATTCACCACTAAGAACAATCCGATACACTAAGTATTGATGAAGGATAATTGAAATTATAAAACAAAAAATATGTCATTAAAAAACGTTCCCAATATTAAACATTTAGATACTAATAATTTTTTTTTAATTGCCGGTCCATGCGTAGTTGAAACAGAAGAAATATGTTTTGAGATTGCCGAAAAAGTAAAAGCAGTTACTGACAAATTAGGAATCCCTTATATTTTTAAAGCATCCTTCCGTAAAGCCAATCGTTCACGTTTAGATTCTTTCACAGGTATTGGTGATGAAAAAGGATTAGAAATAATACAAAAAACAGGAAAACAGTTAAATCTTCCTACACTTACCGATATTCATACAAACGAAGATGCGGCCTTCGCAGCAAAATATGTGGATGTATTACAAATACCAGCTTTCCTTTGTCGCCAAACAGAATTATTAGTTTCTGCTGCCGAAACAGGTAAACATGTGAATATTAAAAAAGGTCTGTTTCTATCGGCCGAATCTATGAAATTTGCAGTGGATAAAGTTCGTGAATCAGGGAATTCTAACATTATGCTTACCGAACGTGGTACATTTTTAGGGTATCAGGATCTGGTAGTGGATTACAGAGGTATTCCGGAAATGCAAAAAAATAATGTTCCAGTTATTATGGATATTACTCATTCGTTACAAACACCAAATCAAACAAGTGGCGTTACTGGTGGTAAACCTGAATTGATTGGCACCATTGCTAAAGCAGCTATTGCTGTAGGAGTAGATGGAATCTTTTTAGAAACACATCCAAATCCATCTAAAGCAAAATCAGATGGCGCAAATATGCTTCACCTTGATCATTTTGAAAAGTTAATGATTGATTTGATTAAAATTAGGAAAGCGATAATTTAATTTGCTAATGTAAAAAAGTTCAAATGAAAAATTTTATAAAATCAATCATTTCCCTTTTGATTATTTTCGCTTCGCATTTTTCAAATGCGCAAGTAATAAAGTTCAGAAAAGTGATTGGTAGTAGCGAATACGATTATGGGATGTCTGCAAAACAAACAACCGATAAGGGGTATATTGTTGGTGGATCAACCAGTAGCTTTGGAAATGGTAACTCGGATATGTATGCAGTAAAAACGGATTCGATGGGGATACCAAAATTTCAGAATACATTCGGAGGAATAAACATTGATAGAGGAACTTGTATCAGACAAACCATCGACAAGGGGTACATTATTGCAGGTTATACTAATAGTTTTGGAGCAGGAGGATATGATGTTTATTTAGTAAAAACAGATTCGGCACTTCAAACGCAATGGACAAAAACCTATGGAGGAAGTGATTGGGATTTTGGTAATAGTGTTGAACAAACCACTGATGGAGGCTATATAATTTGTGGCGGAACTTATAGTTTCGGTGAGGGCGATGAAGATTACTATTTAATAAAAACAAATTCAACTGGCGATACACTTTGGACAAAAACATTTGGTGGTGCAAAAGAAGATTTTGCTAAATCTGTTGTTCAAACTACTGATGGAGGCTATATTCTAACCGGGACAACCAAAAGCATGGGAGATACTCTGGGGGATTTCTATACCATTAAAACAAATTCCTCAGGTGATACTGCCTGGACAAACAAATTCGGTGGTTCTCAACTTGATTATGGAAA
>JAIOQD010000392.1 GCA_021413595.1 Bacteroidota bacterium
AAGGAATATACCCACCTTGATAGGTCGATGCTCAACCTTGTTACTGTTGAGTTTTTTATACAATTAATAAACGTTACGTTTATTGCTTTTCTTCCATTGTATATGAAAGCCGAACATTTCAGTGATGCTGAATATGCTCATTTCACCTCTTATAGATATTTAGGGACCCTTGTACTGGCCTTATTTTTAGGTATGTACATCAAAGGGAGAAAAATCATACCTATGCTTTATATTGCTGCAATAGGTTCCCCTTTTTTTGCACTGTTGATATTAACAGGTGTATATTTCCATAATAATAGTTTAATACTCATTGCTCATTTATTATGGGGATTGGCTTATAGCTTTATTCAAATACCAATTTTGCCTTTTATAATGCGAAATGCTTCCGCTAAACAGCAAACAAGTGTTATTACCTTAAATTTTGCCACCTGGAGCATTGCAAGTATAATTGGAAGTTTGCTCGTTGGTGTTTTAAATAGTCTGAATCCTGCTTTATTCAGTGAGCGTAATTTGTTGTTTGCCATTGTAGCCTTTAGTTTTCTTGGAGTTTTTTTTGTGTCACGAATTAACAAAAGGGAATATATTCCTAAGATAACAGAAAAGCGCAGCAACTTAAAAAAATACGATTGGAAAATAATTAGGAAAGCACTTATACCTACCGCTATTATTGCCATCGGTGCTGGTTTTACCATTCCATTTATGAGCTTATTTTTTTCTAATGTTCATAATATGAGTACTTCAGCATTTTCATTCCTCAATTTTGGTACCGCTTTATTGGTAGTTATTATTGCAATATATATTCCTCATTTTAAAGAACGATTCGGATATCAAAAAGCGGTAGCTACAACGCAATCATTGGCGATAGTCGCTTTAATAATAATGGCAACCACGCAGTATTACAGCTATTTGAATTACGCAGTAGGTATAGCAGCTCTTTTTTATCTGTTGCGCCAACCATTGATGAGTATGGCGGTACCCATAACATCCGAAATTACAATGAAGTATGTAGGTGAAAAGAACAGAGAAATGGTTAGTGGTTTAACATCGGCAATTTGGTCGGGAACGGCTTATTTTAGTGCAATTGGTTTTGGAATATTAAGGCATTTGAAAGTTGAATATGTAAATATATTTTGGATCACTGCAGGAATGTACACAATTGGTGTGTTTTTGTATTCTTTACTAATACGTGATTACAATAATCGGGAGAAAGCAGGATTAATTTAAACATCGTTCATTTTTAATTCGGTTTCGCTTAAAAGGATACCCTACCCTCAGTAAAATCAAATAGTAAAATTAAAAAAGATAAAGTCTTTTTGGAGCAAAAAACGATGAGCAGCTATTGTTTTCTTAAATGAATTCTATTATGCTTCTATGAGGTTAATTTTAATTCCATGTATTTTATTTTTTTGTGCATTACAAAAGTTCAATTTTCTTTTCTGGCAAAGAAATCTAAAATTTGGGCTATTGAAATTATATGATTAACGAAAATATAATTAATCCTTTCTTATTCATGATACTTTTGTAAGGAAGATTAACAATGGAAAGAAGCCAAACTTGATTGGTTTTGGAAATTGTAAATCGCTGAGTTATTAGTATAGTTGTCGTATTAAACTTGATTCTATTCAAGTTCAACATGTTAGCTAATCCCGTAAGGTTAGACATTAGCTTTTTGAGGCTGGATAACTATACTATAGCAATAAACCAAAAAGCCAACCCCGTAAGGTTGGCTTTTTGATGTTAATACTTGGGTAGAATAGAAAAAAGTATCCTATTAATTTTAAATTTAAGTATGTAATAAAAAAAGAATATCTCTTTTTTACAATTCGCCAATATCTTCATTCCACAGTTTTGGGTTGTTAATAATAAATTCGTTCATCATATTTTTACATTCTTCCATATTCAAATCGATAACTTCCACTCCATGCGATTCCATAAATTCCTTAGCTCCCGAAAAAGTTTCTGATTCACCGGCATATACTTTTTTTATCCCAAATTGTACCACAGCTCCTGCACATAAATAGCAAGGCATAAGGGTTGAATATAAAACAGTATTTTTATAGCTGCCTACACGGCCTGCATTTCGTAAACAGTCAATTTCAGCATGAGTAACAGGGTCATTATCTTGTACTCGTTTATTATGGCCATACCCAACAATTTTTCCATCTTTTACCAATACACTCCCAATTGGTATCCCATTTTCGCTTCTTCCAAGCTTTGCCTGATCAATGGCCGCTTTCATAAATTCATCCATAAAAATGTCTTTTTAGTGTGTTTTACATTTTTTTATAATTGCTATACTTTCAAACAATAAAAAAATGCTGATAATTACATCAACCTGAGCCACCAGACGTTCAAGTCTGTTAATCTAAAATGCAACGAACCGACAATCCACTTCCAAGACTGCCATCATCTCTTCCCACATCGCTATAGCTATGGCTTAAAGTGCGCCCCCATGCCTTATCTTTGAGCGACTCCGTGGAACTCCAGAAGCAGCCATTATTTCCAACATATAGAAATGCACCAACATTATACCTGTAACCTCCCGGAAGTCCTGAAAAACCTGATTCATTTGTAGAATTTTCATTTTGCTTCCATCCTCTTTTTGCTTTTATTTTTGCCACGGCTTCAGTCTGACCAAGATTCACAATGAGTTGTTCCCATTCCTCATCAGATGGTATATGAAAACCTCTAGGTGCTAATCCTCGTGGATCATTTACGGCATACCAGTTATATAATTTGCCATATTTAATGCCGTTTTCAGCTTTGTTTTCATAATAACACCAAGCTCCGGTTTTTAATTTCGACCATACCGCAGCATTTTTTACCTCTGGTATCGAATCTCCATTGCGGTAAGTGCTTACATTCAGGTTTTCAGCCATCCATTTTTGGCTGCTGATCTTAATTATCTTAAAAATTCGTTTATCCTGATCTGTAATTTCTTCAGTAGAAGTAAATACTATTAATGCAATTAATGCACTAATAAAGGTGATTCCCATTTTCATAGTACCTATATTTTAAATATTAATTTCTTGTTTTTAATTCAATAGCATTCATATCATAGATCATAATTCTGATCGGGAATTGTACTATTGATACAAAAGTGGAATATTTTTTTTATGAGAATATCTGTTTTTCAAGATGTTATAAACATTGAAAAGTTAATAGCGGACCGAATTGTGCTGTCTTTAAAGAATTGAGAGCTAATCGGCTTTCTAAAAATAGCTCTTTTATATACCCTACCTACTGAAATAAAAAAAGGTTAATATCTCAAAATATTTTAATGCAGAACAGGCCGTAAGTCTTTTATTTGCAACAGTTTGTTATATTTCGTAAATTTTGGAAGGAAAACTATTTTTGTTACAAGTGGATGATTT
>JAIOQD010000393.1 GCA_021413595.1 Bacteroidota bacterium
TGTGTGCTTTTATATCCCATAAATAAGAATCATATTAGATCTATCTGGGCGCGGGAGTTTTACACCCGTGCCGATTATTATTTGGCATCCTGCCACTTTATTCAAACGATGCAGGTGCGAGTGTTTTTCACTCGTGCCAATTATTGGCTGGCATCTTGCCAATTTATAAATTCAATTATAATTCCAATACTTTTATTTCACTGAATTCATTCGCACTGCTGTATAAATAGTCTTCAGGCTTTGCCACAATACCTTGTTTTACTGGATTGTTGTGAAGATAATTTATTTTTTGCTGTATCATTCCGCAACTCCACAATTCGATAGGATGATTTCCGTTCTGCCAAAATTGATATTCTTCATTTTGGCTATTTCCTCTTCCGAAAAATTTAAACATGTGCATCAGCCATTCTTTTCTGCTTTCTTGCGGGTTTTGCTCAATTTGTTTAATCAATTCTTTTGAAGTAAAACTTTTGAAATGACCGAGTAATATGTTTAATCGTCCTGTTTTTGCTTTGGCTATCATGTGTAAGTGATTACTCATGATCACATAAGCATATATTTCTAATCCCTTATTTTGCTGACAATACTGGATGTTTTTAATTAATTCGTAAACATATTCTTTTCGTGTAAAAACATCGATCCAACCTACTACTGTTATAGTAACATAATATAATTTGCCTTCTTCTGTTTTATATTTATCCGACATGTTTCTTCTTTATACTTCAAGCAGGATGCTTGTAAATAACCGGCACGAGTGGGACACTCGCGCCTATCCGAGCGAGTGTCCCACTCGCAGCATCGTAATTTTAAATCAATGCGCCACAACAAATTTAGATTTTGCAATAACAGCTTCGTTTACTTTTATACTGATAAAATAAACACCACTGCTGTATGCTGATGTTTTAAGGTTTACGGTATTTTGCAGCGGATTAAGTTTTTCGGAGTAAGTGATTTTTCCGAAAGTATCAGAAATAGTTAAAATAGCATTGTTTGGTATTTTTATTGAAGAGGCTCCTAAGTCAACAGTCAACAGATCTTTTGTTGGGTTTGGAAACATTTTAATTTCAGCAGATCTATCAGCCGGAGGTTTGCTATGAATCCCCATTGTATGGTCTTTCATAGCAAAGGTATATTCTCCTAACTTTAAGGTATCAATGGTAATCAATCCACGTTTATCATTAACATTGTTGATCATGTTTTTAGTATAATATGGAAATACGATCCATTCATCGGATGCATTTTTGCGATACATTAATACAAGACTATCTTCCACAGTATTAATTAAATTATTATCTAACCAATAATTACCAGAAAAGGATACTATTCTGCCATCGTAATTGAGTGTGGCTTTTGCTTTAAAAGTAGCTGGCAAAATACCATCAACTTTCCAATAATGATTGGGTGACAAACGATAAGGATGCCCGAAACTTTTAAATCCATCGGGAGCAGTATAATTATGTTCTACACGCACAAAGGCTGAATCAGTGATGCTTTGTACGGTAACATTCATTTTAGCATTAATAAAATTAGCCGCACCGGTTGTTTTTATTTTTTTGTAAGCAGGGGCAACAGCATGACTTATTTTTTCGCCCATATTTACGGCTACAAATACAGGGTTAAAGGGAACAGTAAAATTAAAGGAT
>JAIOQD010000057.1 GCA_021413595.1 Bacteroidota bacterium
ATTGAACAGTATTTGTAGTACTAACGGAGTATTGGTAAGTATGACCACCGACATTAGCGAAAATCAAAATGAGATCATTGTTGCGGCTCAACCTAACCCTTTTGATGAAAATGCAACGGTATTCTTTTTTCAACAAACCGAGCAAAGAGTTACAATTGCAATCATCGATATTCTGGGGAAAGAAATTCAGATTGCAAACGCTATTTACCCTGCTGGTAACAACAGCATTAACCTAAGCGCTGATGCACTTAAGCTTGCAAAAGGGGTATATATATTTAAAATTTCGTCTGATAAGTATACAGCTTCATTGAGGTTGGTAAAATATTGATCTGAATATTTGCTCGGGCTCCCTGTTATCGTTTTTTCGCTACAAATTTCACAGATTTACACGAATTGATCCAATACAATTTGTGAGATCTGTGGCATATTTTATCGCTCATTTGCATTAAACAGTTTTTCATATTTTTTTTTTGATTGATGTGATAAGTTGTATTCCATCAACAAAAAATAACTCTGTAAGTTTAGCCGAAATATATCCCTTATCACCAAAGAGTTTGCCTTTTAATTTTGTGATAAATCGCTGGATGAAAATTAAAAAATATTTTGAACTAGGCGCTTAATGAATAATATAAACACCGGCACTTAACATTACAGTGTGCCGCCCTAAAGCTTTTACTAAGCTTTTTACGATTAAAAACTACCACAAAGGCACTAAGAAAAATCATAAGGAAAAGTCATGCAATACTTCGCATCTTTTCGCTCTTGTGGCAATAAAAAAAGTTAATATAAAAAATCGAAAAATATGCATTTACAAATTACCCATTAGTTTTGGCGAAGAGCCAAATTATGCTATATTCAAGTTAGCATGTTAAACATCTCTTTCCTTAAAATATTAGAGTATCAAAGAATACTTCTTCTTAAGAAAATCAGGCTAAATCCCCTGAACAAATAACATACAAAATACTTATCTTTGTAATAACACAACATCGTATTTTTATTTGCGTTTAAATTAATAAATGAAAGCGAACGATTACCAAAGTTTAATTAAAAAATTGGATGGCTTCATCCGTAAGTACTACAAAAATCAACTATTGCGTGGTCTGATTTACAGTACGGGCTTGGTATTGCTTTTTTTTATATCGCTTACAGTGTTGGAATATTACGCCCACTTCAATACTGCTGTGCGTGCCGTTCTATTTTATTCGTTTATTGTTGCCTGTGGATTTATCTCTGTAAAATATATTATAATCCCACTTTCTAAACTTTATAAGTTAGGACAGGTTATTTCTTACGAAGAGGCTGCAAACATTATTGGGAAACACTTTACAAATGTTCAGGATAAATTATTGAACACACTTCAGCTACAAGAGCAATCAACAAACCCTGAACTCCAAACTCCGAACTCCGAACTAATATCAGCAAGTATCAATCAAAAAATAAAAGAATTAAAACCCATTGAATTTACTTCGGCAATTGACCTTTCAGAAAATAAAAAATATCTAAAATATGCATTAATACCCGTTTTGCTTATCGCGATAATTTTATTTTCCGCACCAAGTATTATCACAGACGGAACAAAACGCCTGGTAAAGCACGCTGATTTTTTTGAAAAAGAATCACCCTTTCAGTTTGTAATCACAAATAGTGATCTAACAACCATCACTCAGCAGGATTTTGAATTAAAAGTAAACCTTACAGGTGATGAGGTTCCTGATAATGTTTACGTTGAGATAAATGGAAACGAATATAAATTAGAAAAAGAAAACATTGTAAATTTTAATTATCTTTTTAAAAATGTACAAAAAAATACCAGCTTTCACCTATCTGCTGATGGCTTTAAATCCAAAGAATATGAATTGGTGGCATTACCAAATCCTGTTTTACTAAACTTTGATATCGCACTTGTATATCCCAAATACCTGAACAAAAAAGATGAAGTTGTTAAAAACACTGGCGACCTTGTGGTTCCGGCAGGAACAAAGGTTGCATGGAGTTTCAGCACTAAAAACACTGATCAGTTACGAATAAATTTTAATGATACATCCTTTGCTGTACCACCGACTTCTGAAAATTCATTTAATTATTCCACCCGACTTTTTAAAGATAAGATCTATTCTGTTTCTACTGCTAATCAGTTTTTAAAAAATAAAGATTCTGTAACTTACATTATCAATGTAATTCCCGATGTGTACCCGCAAATAAATGTAGAAGAGAAAAAAGATACCACATCCACCAAGCGTATTTATTTTCGAGGTGAAGTAAAAGATGATTACGGTTTCAATAAGCTAACATTTAATTATCATTTCATCACCAATAGTGATTCTGCTGCCGGCAGGGACGAGAAAAAACTTACTACTAATTTTAGTCCAGTTGCTATCAATAAAAACCTTACCCAGGATCAGTTCTATCACTACTGGGATATGAATGAATTGGGTGTTTCACCCGGTGATCAGATCGAGTATTATTTTGAGATATGGGATAATGATGGTGTTACCGGAAGTAAATCCACTCGTTCACAAAGAATGATCTTTAAAGCTCCAACACTTAAAGAACTGGAAAAAAACACCGATAAAAACAACAATAAGATCAAAGACGATCTATTGGAAAGCATCAATCAGGCCAAAGATGTACAAAAAGAAATAAGTGAATTACAACGCAAAATTGCGGAAAAAAAAACACTTTCCTGGGAAGAAAAAAAGAAACTTGAAGACCTGCTTGACAAACAAAAAAAATTGCAGCAAAACGTTGAAAAAATCAAAAACGAAAATCAACAAAATAACGAGCAGCAAAGCGAATACAAGCAACCTGACGAAAAGATACTGGAAAAACAAAAAGAATTAGAAGAGTTGTTTGATAAAGTAATGACTCCTGAATTAAAAGAGAAATACAACGAATTACAAAAACTGCTTGAAAAACTGGATAAAAATAAAGTACAGGAAGCCTTAGAAAAAATGAAGCTTGATAATAAGGATCTCTTGAAGGAACTTGATCGTAACCTAGAAGTTTTTAAACAACTTGAATTTGAGCAAAAACTGCAAAAAAGTATCGAAAAATTAGATGAATTAGCAAAGAAAGAGGAGGAGCTTTCTAAAAAAACGGAAGAAAAGAATATAAATGCCGAACAACAAAAAGAAAAACAGGATGAATTGAATAAAGAATTTGAAGAGGCTAAAAAGGATTTGAAAGATCTGGAGAAAAAGAATGCTGAGCTTGAAGAGCCTAAAAAAATGGAAAATACAGAGCCGGAGCAGGAAGACATAAAAAAAGATATGGAAAAAAGCAGCGAACAGCTAGATAAAAAGGACAAAAAAAATGCTGCTAAATCGCAAAAAAGTGCTGCTCAAAAAATGAAAAAAATGAGTGAGAAGCTTTCCAAAATGCAACAAGAAATGGAGGAAGAAGCTCAAGGTGAAGACATTGATAAATTGCGAGGTATCCTTGAAAACTTACTTCAACTCTCCTTTGGACAGGAAGCATTGATGGGGGAATTGGCGAAAGCAAAAACCAATGACCCGCAATTTTTCAAGATCAATCAAAAGCAAAAAAAATTACACGATGATTCCAAAATGATTGAGGATAGTTTGGTGGCCTTAAGCAAACGCGTTCCTAAAATTCAAGCAGTGGTTAATCGCGAAATAAGCGCAATTAATATGAATATGGAAAAAGCAATTGATGAGATTAAAGAAGCACCTACCCCTTCATTTGATGGAAAGAACCATAAAGAAGAAGGATTGAGCCGCCAGCAATTTGCAATGACCTCTATAAACAATTTAGCCCTAATGCTAAATGAAGCCTTAATGCAGATGCAGGCTGATGCAAAACCAAAGGATGGGCCTCCAGGTAGCGGTATTTGCAAAAAACCAGGAGGAGCGTGTAAAAAGCCCTCTGCAGCCGGTATGCGTAAAATGCAGGAACAGCTGAATCAACAGATCAAGAAATTAAAAGAAGGAATGGAAAAAGGAGGTAACAAACCAGGCGATAAACTCGGAAAAGGTGGCACCGGAATGAGCCAGGAACTTGCGCAACTTGCTGCACAGCAAGAAGCTATCCGTAAAGAATTTCAAAAAATGACTGACCAGATCAATAAAGATGGCAAAGGTGGAACCGGTATGAGTAAACTTGCCGAAAAAATGGAAGAAACCGAAACCGATCTGGTAAATAAAATGATCAGCCAGGAAACTATTAACCGTCAGGAAGAAATTTTAACACGCCTGCTAGAGAGCGAAAAAGCTGAGAAAGAAAGAGAAATGGATGAAAAAAGACAGTCGAATGAAGCAAAAAATGAAAATTTTAGTAACCCTAGTGAATTTTTAGAGTATAACAGACTAAAAGAGAAAGAAACGGAATTATTAAAAACGGTTTCACCGTCTTTAAATCCTTTCTACAAATCAAAAGTTAACCAATACTTTAATAACTTTGAAGACTAAAATGGTACTAGCAGCAAATCAAAAAATTCGAATTTCTTCAAAAGCCGAAAACATTATATTAGTTGAACGGATGATTGAAGATGTGTGCGACCTGTTTAACATCAATCAGGACTTTTATGGAAATATTTTAGTGGCTTTAACCGAAGCTGTTAACAATGCCATATACCATGGAAATCAAGCAAATGCAAGTAAAAGCATTGACATTTCCTTTAAAACTTCCCCAAATCTTGTTTCATTTATTGTAAAGGACGAAGGGCCGGGATTTAACTATACCAATTTGCCGGATCCCACTAATCCT
>JAIOQD010000394.1 GCA_021413595.1 Bacteroidota bacterium
ATTCAAATTAACATCTTTTAATAAAGTATTTACTAAACTTTTTTGTTTTTCATCACTTGATAATTCTGATTTTAATATTTTTTCAGCAATATCAATTGAAAGCGTAGCCACTTGGTTTTTTAGTTCGGTAATAGCTGCCATTTTTTCGTTTTGAATATTTTCACGGGCACTTTTCAATAAACGCTCCCCTTCTTTGGTCGCCATCCCTTTTGCTTCTGCTATCATTTTTTCTCTGATCTCGCGGGCATCTTTTAATAATAACTCACGCTCCGTTTTTGCTTCAGCCAAAATACGTTCGTTGTTTGATTGTAACATTTTCATTTCTTGTTTTGCTTTTTCAGCAGAAGCAAGAGCTTGTTCAATTGACTCTTCACGTTCTTTGATCATCCCAAGAATTGGAGCCCATGCAAATTTTTTCAACAAAAAAAGAATGATAGAGAAAGAAACGATCATCCAAAATATCAAGCCTATCGATGGTTTTACTAATTCCATGTTTTTTTAAGTATTAAGATGTTAAAGTATTAAGATGTAAGTATTATGTATTAAGATATAGTTTAATGTTCCTTATTTGTTGTATTTAATACTTTGTACATAATACATCGTACTTAATACTTTTTTAAATAAAACCATTATCTGCAACAACCTTGCAGATAATGGTTTTTGAGATTTTTACTTGATCAGAACTACTAATAGTCCAATAACCATAGCAAAGAATGCAGCACCTTCAACAAGTGCAGCAGCCAAAATCATTGATGCACGGATATCGTTAATTGCCTCCGGTTGACGTGCGATTGACTCCAATGCACTTCCACCGATACGACCGATACCAACACCTGCTCCTAAAGCAGCAACACCTGCTCCTAAAGCGGCAACACCATAACCAATTTCTCCAGCTAATAATACGGATGATAACATGTTGTAATTATTTTTTTGTTTTTGTTCTACCGGATTTTATTGTTGCTTTGGCTGCCGGCAAAACTACCCAACCAAAACCAATATTTTAATTACGCGTGATCGTCAACGTGATTGTGAATTTCATGTCCTTCATCTACAGCTGCACCAAAATAAATTGCGGCTAATAAAGTAAACACATAAGCCTGTAAAAATGCTACCAGCAATTCTAATGCACCCATAAATATGGTAAAAACCAATGAAAGAATAGAAACGCCAAAACCAAGGCCTACATTCATTTCACCAAAAATAAATATCAAACTAAAAAATGCTAATGAAATAATGTGACCGGCAGTAATGTTTGCAAACAAACGTATCATCAATACGAAAGGACGCAAGAACACACCTAATATCTCAATAGGTGTAAGAATAAACAATACACCAACGGGCACACCCGGCATTGCAAATACGTGTCGCCAATAATGTTTATTAGCAACCACAAAAGTGATCAGCAATACAAACCCAGCTAATACCATTGCAATTGAAATACTTCCTGTAACATTTACTCCACCCGGGAAGAATGGCACCAATCCTAACAAATTATTGATCCATATAAAGAAAAATACAGTTAAAAGAAAAGGAAGAAATTGTTGATACCTTTTTTCACCAATACTCACTTTAGCTACATCATCACGAATAAAAAGAATCAATGGCTCAATAAAAGATTGTAAGCCACGTGGTGCTTTGCCTTGGTTGCGAGTATATGCTTTGGCAACTGAAACAAAAATCAGTATCATCAACAACATGCTGATGAACATTGCCATTGC
>JAIOQD010000058.1 GCA_021413595.1 Bacteroidota bacterium
TCTATGTCAATTCCCCCTAACCAACCACTAATTAAAACGTATTCAAAAGAAAGTTCTATTAATTAAATTAAGAAAATTTTAAGAAAATTTATTTGGTATTGTGAAAAATGCTATATTTGATGTATAAATAGCATATTTTCTGTGAGTTTAATCCCAAATGTCAATAGCAGCAACGGTGGTTCATCTGTAATGAGAGATTTTCAGATGGATAAAAGCATTCAATCCAAATTAGACCCTCAATTTGGACAAGGGCTTGCTAAATACATTAATTCTACAATCAACGGAACAAATAGCTATTATTGGTTGCGCAATATTCGTTTTAGAAAAAACAGAAGTTACGCAAACGGTAAGATAGATATGTCGCAATTTATGGACAGGCTGGAAATGAATGGGAAAATGAACTATGTAAACTTAAATTGGAGTTGCATTAAACTTTGCAATACCATTATAGGTAGAATGGTTGGTTCTTGGATTGCTCGTAATGAAAAGGTAACTGTTACGGCAGTAGACGATATTTCTATTGCAAATAAAAAAGATAGAGCAGACCAAGCAGAATTTGTTTTTGATAATAAAGAATTTCTTGGTCAAATTCAAGAAGAATCAGGTGTTCAAGTTGTCCCACAAGACCAATTTGTAGCAGAAGATAAAGACGAATTAGATGAATGGTGCAGTCAATTTAACAATCTTCCGGAAGAAATTAAATACGAAATAGGGGTTAATAATATATTAGCCGCTAATAGCTGGTTTGATGTATTAAAATCTAAAATGCTGCACGATAGCGCAGAAGTTGGATTAGTTGGTACATATACATATATGAATACTGATGGAGAAATTATTGTTGAATGGGTAAGACCTGAAAACATGATTTATTCTTATTCAGAATATCCTGATTTTAGAGATACTACATGGCGTGGTAGAATGACAAGTCTTAAAGTTAGCGAACTCCGTAAAAGATACGGGAAAGCTTGTGGCGGCACTTTGGACGAAGAACAAGTTTGGCAAATAGCGCAAACGGCTAAAGAGTATCAACTTTTAGATAAAATTACATGGAATCAACAATGGACTGTTTCTATTCTTAGACCTTATGACGAATGGAACTTAGATGTAATGGAATTTGAGTTAAGAAGTCTTGATGTTGAAACATTTACCGTAACAAAAACAAAAACAAACAATTCTACTTTAATTACAAAAGGAAGAATTGATAAAATAAAGGAAAATCAGAAGATTGTTGAAGATAAGCAAATTAATATCTACAGAGGCGTATATGCTGTAACATCAGATATTATGCTTGAATGGGGCATTAAAAAAAATATGATTACTCCGCAAGACCCTAAAGAAGTTGGTAATGCGGAATTTTCTTATTCATTTTATATGTATCAAAGCTATGATATGAGAAACATAGCTGTTCCTGAAAAAATAGAAGAACCTTTAGACCAAATGATTATTGCACGACTGAAAATACAACAGTTAGTTGCTAAAATGAAGCCAGCGGGTGCGCAAATAAACATAGATGCATTACAAGAGTTGGATTTGGGATTAGGCGGCACTACAAAACCATTAGAGGTTCAGAAAATTTGGGAGCAATCAGGAAATCTTTATTATAGAGGTAGAGATGCCGATGGAAACCCGATTCCAGCCCCTATTGCAGAATTAGCTAATGCTGGGTTTGTTCAGCAAATGCAAGGGCTTATAGCTTTATATCAATTTCATTATCAAGTATTAAAAGACGAATTAGGTCAAGACCCTAATTTAATAGCATCTGCAACAACTCCAAGAGTAGCCGCAGGTAATGTTCAATCAGCTATAAAGGTTTCAGATAATACTATTGACCATATGTACGATGCATATTTACTTTGCATGGAAGATACTTCAAGAAAAGTAGCTTGTTTGCTTAATAAAAGCGTTTCTTATGGGGCTAAAAAATATAGGGAATTATTAAAAGAAGATGAAGTAAAAAATAGGGTATTTAATACAAAAATTCAGATGCTACCGGATGAAACCGAAATAGCAAAATTAGAGCAAATGATGAATATTGCTATTGAATCTAATCCTGATTTTATATTGTATTGTGATACATTTAAATTAATTCGTGTAGCAAAAGAAAATGTAAAATACGCTGAATTACTGTTTAGAAAAGCACAAAAAAGATTTTTAAAAAGCAAGCAAGAGCAAGCGCAACAAAATAGCCAATACAATTCAGAGATACAGATTAAATCTCAACAAGAAAAAGCATCATCTGATGCTATGTTAGAGGATAAAAAGAATCAGGCTAAAGAAAGGCAAATAGTTCTTCAAGGAAGCTTTGATTTAATGAAATCGGCAGTACCTATGTCAAATGAAATGACAGCGTTACTTGGACAGGTTATTAAAAATGTATCTATCCCTTTGTTTATGGAAAACGACCAATTAGAGCAAGCTATGGGGCAAATGGAACAAGAGAAAGAGCAAGCGCAAATGGAACAAGAGCAGCAAATGCAAGAACAGGGACAAGGACAGCAGGAACAACAAGGCATGGAACAGGGGATGGAACAACAAATGCAACAACAACAATAAAAAATATATTAAAATGGCACTTAGTCAATTATTAGATTTAACAGAAAAATTCAATGTAGGAAGTTCAGTAGTTTTAGATGTAGAAGGGTACGACTATGCTATTGTACAAATAAAAACACCTTCTGCTACTATTGATTTTTCTACAACAAATAATGGAGGAAACCCCGATAAGGCAGCAAACGCAGTTGATTTTGTTTCTTTTATGGGTACAAATTTAACTACTCAAACCGGAGTTGTGACATTAGCAACAAGCGGGATAGTTAGAACAGAAAGGGGAGGTAAATACTTAAAATTATCGGCAGCGGCAGCCACAACAGTTGCTTTGCTTATTGTTAGATTATATAAAATAGCTTAATCATGGTACTTACAGCAGAATTAATTCAGTCAAAATTATTTAATCTTTATTTAGCTGCACATAAGCTTCATTTAGATACTCGTTCTTATTCCCAGCATAAGGCATTAGGTGAATTGTATGAAGGACTATTGGGATTTACTGATAGCATTAGTGAGATTTTAATGGGCTATCAGGGGGGCAAAAGAATTGGGAAGCTAATGCCCGAATCCCCTGCTATTTATAGCTTAGAAGCGGTAGATAAGCTTATTGAAGATGTGTTAAGTTTTTCTTATGAATTATACGAATGGGCTGAAACTAAAAAATATTGCGATGTAGAAAATAAAGCGCAAGATTTAAGTGGGTTATTTGCATCAACCAAATACAAATTAACACTTAGCTAATTAATAACCAAAAAAACAAAATATGTTAGAAGAATCAACAAATCCAACAGAAACCGCATCTCAATTTAACCCATTTGATGAATCTTCTTGGGTTGAAAACGGCAATGATGAACAAACATTAGAAAATACCCAAATAATAGAGCAAGTTGCAACAGCAGCTACCGAAGTTAAAAAAGAAGAAGTTGCTGATACTTCACCCGATTATAATTCTTTTATTAAAGAAACATTTGGGTATGAAAATGTAGAAGCTGCAAAAGAAGATATAAAAAGATTAAAAGAAACTCCTGCAAAAGAAGAAGTAAAATTTGCTAATGAAGATAGTGAAAAGCTTTATAAAGCATGGGTTGAAGGCAAGCAGGACGAGGTATATGGTTATTTAAATAATCAAAAGAAAATAAATAAGCTATTAAATTCAGAAATAAATGAAGTTAATGCGGCTGAAATAATTAAATTAAGCATACAAAATACAAATAAAGACCTTTCAGACGATGAAGTTGAATTTGTGTTTAATAAAAAATTCTCAATTCCCAATAAGCCAACTCAATCTTATGATGAAACAGATGAAGATTATGAAGTAAAGGTTAATCAATGGGAACAGCAGGTGGTAACAATGAAAAAAGAACTTGTTATCGAAGCCAAAATGGCTAAACCGCAAATTGAGAAATTAAAATCGGAATTAACACTACCTGATATTCAAAAAGAACAGAGTATTAATCAGCCAACGCAAGAAGATTTGCAAGAGGCAGAGCAATACAGAAAATCTTATGAAAATGCTTTAGAAGCGGAGTATAAAACCTTTGGCGGGTTCAATGTAATGTTTAAAGATGGGGATATTGAAATTCCTATTACTTACACCCCAACAGATGAAGAAAAAACTTTGCTAAAAACAACCTTAGTTGATTTTGACAGCAATCAGTATTTTGGTGAAAGATGGTTTGCCGAAGATGGTAAGCCAAAAATCCATGATATTATGGCTGATAAATATTTTCTTGAAAATAAAGAGAAAATAATGCAAAAGGTTGCAAATGAAGCGGCTAATCAAATGCGTTTGCAAATGATAGCAAGAACAAGTAATGTTAGTTTAAATGGAAGAACTCAACAACAATCATTCAATCCAAACGGTAAAACCGAATTAGAAGGATTAGCTGATTGGGCTTTTTCAAGTTAAAAAAAACAATATTTTAAACAAACAAAAACTTTAAACAATGGCAGGTATAAATACTTCCAACATTTTACAGCCGGGGGCTATTTCAGCCTCGTCTAATCAATGGTCACTCATTAGTGACTTGCAGCTTCTTACCCCTCAATTTTACAACAAGTATGTACAAAAGTACGGTAATGAAGATTTTACATGGTGGTTATCTACTTTCGGTGGTATGGAAGAAGTTAAAAATCGTGAATTCTTTTGGTTTGAAAACAGAGGTAAATTGATGCTTGCAGTAAGCAATCTTACCGCTGTATCTGCTCCGGCAGCAGGTGCAACTGTATCTGTAACCGTTTCTGATGGTTATTATAATTCAGGCACTCAAAACCCTATTCGTGCAGGAGAAACTGTTCGTGTAGCTTCTTCTAACATTGAAGGTGAAATCTTGACAGTAGACACAACTACTGCTTCTGCTTTCGTAGTTACTATCCGACCAAAGAAATCTACACAAGCTTTTGTAAGTGCTGGTTCTGCTAACTTGCTTGCAGGTGAGGTATTGCTTTTAAGTGGTGATACTGATGCTGGTGAAGCTTCTGATAGCATTAACCCACAAATTCATCTTGATATTAAGTATAGTAATACTATTACTGAAATCAGAGAAAGTTGGGCTGCAACAGATTTGGCTGAAATGACTGAAATTTTCTACAATAGTGGAGTAACAGGAGATGTTCCAGCCGCACAAGCAGGAAACTCTTACTACACTTTGAAAGGATTGATTAAAGCCAACACCCGATTCAAGAATAACGTAGAGTTCAAATTGATGCGTGGTGATAAGCAAACCAACACAGGTCTTTCTAATTCAGTTGGTGCGCAAGGTATTATCTCTCAAATCGAAGAAAGAGGTGAAACCGTAAACTACACAGCAGGTTCTTTGGACATTGCTAAATTGCACGAAATTACCCGTATTATGGATGTAAACGGTTGTGCAAAACAAAATATGTGGTTGCAGGATATTTACCAAAAACAAAACTTTTCTGATGGTATTTTCAAAGAGTTCCCAGCAGGTGCATTTGTTTGGGGTCAAGGCGAAAAATCAGAAGAAGCAAGTGTTTCTTATGGTTTCCAGCAAATGTATATTGATGGATATATGCTACAGACTAAGAAGTATTCTAACTTCAACTCTGAAGTTGTTTACGGTAAAACTCCAAATGTTGATTACTTCCGTAACTACGGAATTATCTGCCCTATGGGAGAAAGTCGTGATGCTCGTGATGCAAGCAAATCTTACAAAAACATTACCATTATGTATCAAAATCCTCCTAAAGGTGGAACAGTTGGTAATGCAGTAAGAGTTTGGAGGCATGGTGGCGGTTCTCAAAATCCTACCAATGGTCAAATGATTGACAAGGTGGAGATGATTACTTACAAATCAAGTCGTGTTACAGCGGGCAACCAGTTTGTTATCGTTCAAGCTTCATAGTTTTTAATTATTACAATGGTAGCGGGTTAAAATCCGCTACCATCTTTTTAGAAGAACACCCGATACAATTTCGGGGGGCGATATGCTATTAAAAGTTATAAACGCTTAAAATAAAAGCAAAATGGGACGACCAAAAGGTACACAAGCAGCAGGTATTGCCGATGTGCAATATTCTCAAACAGGCATTGGCGATATGCAAAGCCAGCCTCAAATTACAGCAGAGTTAATGCACTCTTTTATTGCTAAAGACGAAGCAGTAGAGCCGAAATCAGAGTACAGAATTTTTAAATTAATCAATACCGCTAAACGGGGCAGAGTTCACATTGACGGTATTGATGATGTGATTAATCCCAAAACAGGTAAAGTTGAAAGGGTAAGGCTTCTTTCGGGAGTAGATACTATTTGGTTAAAAGAGCAGAAAGATGTTACAGAGGACTTTATTCGTCAAAACAGAAGAAGTTTGATTTTTGAAGATAAAGTATTAAGAATCCCTTCATGGGATTCTACAGCTATTTCATTTATTGAAGTTAGTAGGCATTTGGTAGATAATCCAAACAGAAAAACAGGTTCTAAAACTGAATTTTACGAATGGAATCCTCAAAAACAAGCTGAATTAGCACTTAAACAAAGGCATCAAAAAGTAGAAGCTATGAAATTAGCTATGACTATTGATGAAGATAAAATGAGGAAACACGCTTTATTCTTAGGAGTTTCTTTTGTAGATGAAGTCGGTATGGTTAAAACGCCTGATTCGTTAAGAAACGATTATGTTTTAAAAGCAGAAGAAAATCCTATTAATTTTATTGAAACAGTAGAAAGCCCATTGGTTCATATTTCCTATTTAATTAAAAAGGCTATTATAGATACAAAAATTGATTTGGGCAGAGAAAGCAATAAAGTCTATTGGTCTACAGGTGGATTTATCTGTTCTATCCCTTCTCATATGAAAGCGCAAGCTTATTTAATTGAGTTTGCATCAAATGGCACACAGGAAAGTAAAGACTTCCTTGCGCAACTTGAAATTGTAGTTAAAAAATAGAATTAATTAATTCTATAATTAAAGCCTATGAAACTAAAAAATTCATGGGCTTTTTTATTTGGAAATGTATTATATTTGTTCTATACAATTTTCAAATTAAAATGACAGTAGATACTGCATATAAAATTATTCTTTTCGCTATAAATAAAAGCCAAAATGGGTATGTTTCACCTGATGAATTTAATTTAATAATTAATCAGGCTCAAACTCAATTTATGAATTATTTATTGGGCGAGTTTCAACAATACCAAGTTGGCAGACCTATTTCAAGAGTTCAGTACGGTAATAATGAAACTACAAGACAAAGATTAACTCCGTTTATAAAATCAGCATCATTGACTGTAGGTGGAGATGGGACAGTTCTTTACCCATCAAATTACCAGCAAACAGATACAATGTGGACTACTAATGATTCAAGAGTTAAATTTGTTTCGCAAGATTATTTATCATCTTATCTTTCAAGCAAAATAGACCCTGTAGCTACAAATCCTATTTATCTATTGAATATGTATGGATTTAAATTTTATCCAAGTACAATAGGGTCTGCTAAAATAAATTACATAGAAACTCCAAATCAAATAGTGTGGGGATATACAACAGATTCTAATGGGCTTCCTGTTTATGCCCCATCTTCAAGTGTAGACCCAAGATGGTATGATGTTGATATGATGGAAATAATCACAAGAGCATTAAGAATTATAGGTGTTAATCTGCAATCAGGAATGGTATCTCAATACGCTAACGAAATAGAGCAAAAAGGACAATAATGGCAACAAGAGGACTTATTTGTGAAAGAATACAAAGGCAGATTTACAATAATTTTGCATCAGACGATGCGACTATTACCCTAAATCTAATAAATTCATATTTAAACGATGCAATAGGGATTGCCGTAAAAGCAAATTATAAAGAAAGCATTCAAGCAGATGGAATTGGTTATGTAAATAACTCTTTCTATGCAACATTTAAAGGAATAGCGGTTACAAAAAATGATGATGAAACTTACAAGCTAACACTTCCCCAAATACCCTTTGGTATAGGTAAAAATGAAGGAGTAGCAACTTTGCAATTTAAAAAAGATAATGAAGTTTCACAGACCGCTATCCCTATTAGTATAAATCAAGTTGGGTATGCATTTAATATGCGACCAATGCAAAATAAAATAATATATTGGACTGAAAACCAATACGCATACGTTAAATCAACATTGCCATTATACCTATTTACTGCAACAGTTAGAATGATTTCAGGTGGCATTTCTACTGACTTAGATTCAGTTGTAAATGTACCCGATGAATATTATCCAATTATGGTAGAATATATAAAAAATCAGCTTTTATTTGAAAGGCAGCAGCCTATAGATACTTCAAATGATGGTGTAGATAAACCTTAAACCAATAAATATGCAAGCATTATTGAACCAAGTTATTTTAAAATCATTTGAAATTGAAGGGGTTACATCAGGTGGAATTATATTGCCGGATTCAATCAAAAGAAGAAGCAGCAAAGCAGAAATAATTTCAGTAGGTAAAGGAACAAAAAAAAGACCTATGATTTGGGAAAAAGGTCAAATAGTACATCATGTTAAAAATCATGGAACAGAAGTTATAGATAATGGAGAAAAAGTGTACTTAATGGATATGGATGCAATTATTGCGTACTATTAATTTAAATAAAAATGGCTCAACAAAATAGACAATATGTTACAATAGATTCGATAGTTAATGACTATATCGAACAAAGTGAGCAATCAGCACATAAATATTTTAAGTTGTGGCAACTTGCATTTAGGGGGATGGAAAGGCTTGGTATAAATTTTTTCTATCAAATTCGTTCAGTTAAATTGCCATTGAACCCCAATAAAACAGTAACACTACCAAATGATTTTATTAATTACACCAAAATAGGGGTACTTAATAGTGCCGGAGAAATAGCTATTTTGAAATATAACCCAAAACAAACATTTCTTGGTGACCAAATGCCCAATAGGGAGCAAATGGTTGTAGACGATTCTGTTCAAACTTATTCAGAATGGAATGCTAATTTCTTTTTTAATTATTGGAATGGAACAAGTTATACGAATCAATATGGCTTCCCAAGTGGCGGTGTTGATATTGGAAGTTTTAATATTGACAATACAAATGGAGTAATACTTTTGAACCAGCATTTTAATTATGATTATTTGATGGTTGAATATATTTCATCTCCCAATCCCGATGAAGATTATCAAGTTCCTGTTCAATTTAGAGAAGCTTTGGTAGCATGGCTTGGATGGCAAGAAATTATGTATATGCCAAATACAAGAAAAGGTGCATTAGGGGACAAAAGAGATAGAAGAAATAACTTTTTTAATGAAAGAAGATTAGCAATAGCAGAGTATAGTCCATTTCGTTTAGAAGATGCTTATGAATTATCCCAAACAGCTACAAGACTTGTTCCAAAAGCGTAAAAATATACAATAATGCCGATTATAAATAGGACATTTAGTGCAGGATTAGATTTAGATAACCATCCATACAGAGTAGCTGAAGGTAGTTATATAGATGCATTAAATATTACAAGGGATGCGCAAGGTGAATCCTCCGATGAAGTTGTTTCAAATATTTTAGGCAATGCCATTGTCGCCAATTCGCTTCCGGCAGGTCAAAATAAAATAATTGGCGGGTATTCGGATAAGGTAAGAAATAGACTTTATTTTTTTAATTGGAATAGTAATGATTATGATGCAATTTATTATTATAATCAAGATACTGATTCTGTAGTTAAATTGCTTCTTAATAAAACAGATACAAGTGGTGTTGATGTTTTAAATTTCAATCCAAGTTATAAAGTAACTTCAATAAATATAATTTACAGGGATGCAGCAGAAGGTGATTTATTATTTTTTAATGATGCCTATAATGAGCCAAGAGTAATGAATGTTTCGGCTAATTTTGGGACAAGCTGGAAAGCAGAATACTTATCTGTTGCAAAAGCACCTCCTATAATGCCATTAAAGCCTGTTTATGAAAATGATGCAACTAATACGATAATCAATACAACTATTTTAGATGTTGTAAAAAATACGACTTCAAATTTATTTACGGGTGGGCTTCAAACAAATTATGTATCATTTAATTTATTTTCCTCAACGGAATTTACGACAAATGTAGGTAAGGATGAATTTACATATATTGGTTCAGGGACTAATATGGACTTAAATGTAGCCCTACTTATGGGATATAATTTTCCTGTAGGAACTGTTGATATATCTTTATTACTCAACGGAGTTGAAATATCGGGTTCTTTGCAGACTGTTCCAGCAGGATTTGGAGGGCTATCTTATTCAAAATCAATAAACATAGCGTTAATAGCGGGTGACATAATAAAAGTAAAATTTTATACAAGCAACTCATTTTCATATCCTACTTATTATTTTAATTTAACAAGCGGGGGATTAACCGGAATTACGCAAACATCAAGTTCAAATTCAAGGGTAACTGTAAATAATTTAAGAAACTCTTTATTCCAATTTAGGCACAGATACGTTTATGACGATAACGAAAAATCTGTTTGGGGTTCTGCAAGTATAGTTCCATTGCCAAATCAGCCTACAGGTCAATTAACCTATGATACGTTTACTGATAATGCAAGAATATCCTTGTCTTTTACCACAGGGAATGAGCAAGTAAAAGCTATTGAATTAGCATTTAGGAAGTTTTCAAACGGAACTACAACAGATTGGCAGTTAATAGATAAAATCAATAAAACTGATTTAGCGATACCCGATAATGACATAAGAACATATAAATTCTATAATGATGGAATTTACAATACAATAGATATTTTAGATACCGAAAAGCTACAAGATTATGTTCCACAGTTAGCTAATGCTGGTGAACTTGCTAATGGTAATACATTAATTTATGGCGGGATTACAGAGGGGTACGATTCTTTAAAATCCAATATTTCAGAATTAACCAATCTTAGTACAGGCGGGTTTTTTTATGATTATAATGGCTTATTGTTTTTTGCTACTATTGGAGGGAATGATTCGGGTTCAAAAGGAACTACAATGAAAGTATTTCTTTATGGAACAGGAAATAATAGTACAATTACAAATGAAGTAGAGGTATTAAATAATGGCAAGGCTACTTTTGCAATAGATGTAATTGATAGTTTAGGCACACAAATAGGTGCTTCATATGCCGGAACTAACTCATTAACTGTAGCTACAGCACTTGGGTCTTTATCTGTATTATTGGTTACTAATGGATGGAATGAAACATCTTTAGTGGGAAATGTTTTAACAATGTCATATCCTACTACCGTAACATTACTTTCAAGTGGGACTAAATTAATTGCTACTACAGATAATGACCTTACAACTTCATTCGCAAATGTATTTGAAGGGGCTTATCAGGTAGGGGTAATGTACTTTGATTCAAAGGGCAGAACCAACGGGGTAATTACAAACGTAACAGCAAGCTATAACACCCCCAAGAACACAACGGTAAATTATTGCCAACCAAGAATATCAATTAACCATAGACCACCTACATGGGCTTCCTATTATCAAATAGTAAGGTCTAATAACACAACTTACAATAAAAGGTTAAATTGGGTTAGCAATTCCGCTTTTTCTGCTAATCAAGTAACTCCATCAGGGAATGTTCAATTTTCCTATGTAGGCATAAGTAATTTAGATTATTACAATGAGCAGATAAAAGCAACACAAGGGGTTGTTAATTATAGCTTTACAGAAGGTGACAGGATAAGGTTTCTTAAAAGATATAATTCATCAGGAACGGCTGCAAGTGTAACCGTTTATGATTATGAAATACTTGGGGTTGAAAGTAGTGTAAATATTGATGGGGTTGATGTAGCTGGTAAATTTATTAAAATTTATCATCCATCAACAGATGGGTCTGTTTTATTTGATGGCAATGCTGATTATCAAAATTATCAAATACTTATTTACAATTATACCCAGCAAACGGGTTCAAAAAATAGGGTTTTTAATGAATTTGGGAAATGTTTTGGAGTGGGGAATGCGGGTACTGCGAATGCGTATCATGTTGGACTAAATCAATCTCAAAGCGCAACAGACCCAACAACCATTCCTGCTATTATAGATATAGTCAATGGAGATTTGTTTTTTAGAAAAAGAACAGTTCCGATTGGAGCAAATCAAGTATTTAATTCAGGAATGTTTACTCAAAATACCCCATATGCTACAGCAGCAGCGGCTATTACGGGTTCTCCGCTTACAGTAGGCTCGTATGTATTTTCTAATCAGACTACAGCGGTAGCAGGGGTAGGCGTTGGGGATTATCCAACTAATGCTAATACCGATTGCATATTTACCAATAATTCATCAGTATCGGTTGGATTAAGAATAAGAGGTTCTGTTTCTGCTTATTCAGATATTACATCTTCAATTAAATTATTGGTTAAAATAACTAATTCAAGTGGAGTTTCATTATCTACAATAATGACTAATCAATCATTAACAATAGGGAACGCTTCTTATTCTTTTGAGTTCGATACAACCATTACCGTTCCAGCAAATAGCAAAGTGTTTTTGTTAAATAATTTAACAGGAAGAACAACTACTGCCCCCGTACTTGGATTTGGTCAATTTGAATTAAAAGTAGATGTGTTAAATAACATAACTATCCCAATTATAGAATCAAGCTTTAGCGATGTATATAATATTGTTACAAATAGCAATGGAAGGGAATCAATAGTAGATGAAAACGCCAAAAAGACTTATTATCCAACATTAGTTAGATTTAGTCAATCTTATCAGGCAGATACTAATATAAACGGAGTTAATAGATTCTTTTTTGATAATCAAGACACCTACGATAGAGGATTCGGAGATGTCCAAAGACTTCATGTTAGGGATAGATACATGAAAGTTTACCAAAGGCTTAAAGTAGGTAATGTGCCTATATTAACTCAAATAGTAAAAGATGTAACAGGTAATCCGCTGCAAGCAAATACCGACCAATTAATAAATAAAATACAGTATTACGCAGGTGATTATGGAATAGGGGATAGTGTTTGCAGCCTTGCATGGGATAATTTTGCCGATTATTTTGTAGACGATTTTAGAGGAGTAGTTTGTAGATTAAGTCAAAATGGTATAGAGCCAATAAGTATTGTATATAAAACAAATGCGTTTTTTGTTAAAAACTTAAAAGCTTATAGAAAATCGTTAAATAATGGCATAGCACCTATTGGTGAAACTTATTCAGGAAACCCAACACTTTACGGGTGTTTTGATGCAGCTACAAACAAGTACATTTTAGCAATGGAAGAAATTAATAGGTATTCAACCCCTTATACTCTTTCATTTAATCAGGAATCATACACTATATCTTTTGACGAAAGAAAAAATCAATTTGATAGTTTTTATTCCTATAAGCCGGAATGGATAAGTTGCTTAAACACATTAACGCTTTCATTTAAAAACGGAGCAATTTGGAAGCATAATAGCGAAACTCATTGTAATTTTTATGGTGTTCAATATGAGGCAAATATTACCCCTGTATTTAATAGCTTTAGTATTCAAAAGAAAACATGGGTAAGCATATCAGAATACTCAAATACCGTATGGGATTGCCCAAGTATTGTATCTCAAATGAATACATATGGGACAACAGAGCAAAGCAGCTTAATTCCAGCCGCTAATTTTAAAGCGTTAGAAAGCAATTATCATTCTAATTTTTTAAGAGATATTAATTCAAATGGGTCATTAATTAATGGCTCATCTCTAAAAGGGAACTATCTTATAATAAAATTAAGAAAAACAAACGCAAATCAATTTTTTTACATAAATTTGGTATCGGTGAAGTATATAGATTCACCACTTACAAATAGTTAAATTCAAATAAAATGAGTCCAGCATTAATAGCAGCAGGAGTTCAAGGGGTAGTTATCAATCTCAACAATACCAAACAGCAGTAAAGGGTGCGCAAGCAGGAACAGCAACGGGGTTAGGCGCATTGCAGGATAGGAGAAGTGGGATAGCTGGTGTAAGTAGAATGGTTGGAATACAGAATCAGGCATTAGATACAGCAAGAGTAAATGCAGAAAATCAAAGAAATCAAAGATTTGGTCAATTAGGTGGTGCTACTCAAATGCAAAGTGCAGAAGATAGGAGATTATTTCAGCAAAACGTATTAAGCCCTTACGAAAGAAGATTGCAGTTAGCAAATATGAAAGCGCAAGGAGCAACTAATGTATTTAATGCAGGGATGAGTAACTTGGCAGGAGCAGGTAGTACTGCTGCTATGATGAACATGAGGAAGTCTGATACTATGGGAGCAGATAGCTATAGAAAAAATCTTCCTGACATGAAAGTTGGTAGTTTGCCAACGGAGATGGCTAATTATGCAGCGCAACAATCAACTGCTGATATGCCTTCGGGAATTGCAAACACATTTCCGAATGAAATTAGAAATACATTATTACTTCATCCAAGTTTTAGAACAAAAAGTTATTAAAATTATTATCTAAATGGCAGCTTCAAGAATATTAAATCAAGCAACAAACCCTTATTCTGCGGGTGCATTAGTTCTTGACACTACCCCAATAACACAATACTATCTTAATCAACAAGCTAAGAAAGAAGCTAAAGACGAAGCATTAGATAAATACTATCAAGACCAAATGGCTTCTTTATCTTCTAAGGGTCTTAGAGAAATAGATATGTCTCGATTTTCGGATAAATTCAATAAATTAAAGCAATTATTTATTCAAAATAAAGAAGCTATTAAAAACCCAATGAAATATGGGTTTGAAAAATCACAAGAATTTAATGAATTAAAGCAAGAATTAACCAATTATCCGGAACTAAGTAAACAAGCAAAAGACGAAAAAGCACAAGCGTTAAAAATATCAATGAATCCGGCAAATAGAGATTTAATAGATATTCCAAGTTTTGATGAATCATTAAAATTTCATGATTTACCCATAGGTGACCCAAATAGAAAGGCGTTAAATTTAAGTAATTTGCCATATTTGGCAAAACAATTAAACCCATCTGAATATAATACTTACATAAAAGGCGTATTATCAAATGTCGGAACAACGGGTTCGTTTGGTGAAAGTAAAAAAGTAGGTAATTTTATGGTTGAAACTCCATATACAAAAGAATATTCAAAAGAAAATTTATTAAAAGCGGGAGAAAGAACAAAAATAGATGCAGTATCTAACCCTTCATTAAAAAGAACAGCTAAAATAATGTTTGATAATGCGCCCGATACAGAAAAAGCAAACTTAGCTAAAATACATCAAGATTATTTTGGCAAACCGCTTTTAAATGGAGAGGATATTTTAGCCGCACAAGTAATTCAATCAGGTTTAACGGCTAAAGAAGTAGAAACAAAACAAGCACCTAATTTTGGGCTTAGAGCAGCTACTAATAATGCTTATATAAGTGGAAGAAAAACAAGCGGTAAGGCAAGTGGGGAAGAAACTTATGATTTTATAAAGAAAGGTTCTGAAATTTTACAAAGCGGAAACGCTGATTTAGCTAATCAATATTTTTCAACATGGAAAGCAGCCTCTAAAAATGAAATAGGAGGTAATATAGGTTTTCAAAATGTTAGTTATACGCCCGCAGGTTGGATTAAAATAAAATATAACGCACCAATTACTCAAGAAGGTGTTACGGTAGCAGTCCCAACAGAAGTTAAATTAGACCCTAAAGACCCTCAATTATTAAATAAAATAACAGGACTTCATCAGCAATTTATGGGCGGTGATGTTAAAGTTGAAAAGGCAGCACAAAAAGAAGCAGCAAAAGCAGGTGCAGCTAAATCAAAAGAAATAAAAGAAACAAAAACATTTGTATTTCCTAAAGGTAAAACTAAGTTTTAATGCAAGATAACAACGAGATATACCAATTTATGAAGGCTAATAGCCTTACAGATAAAGACGAAAAAACTTTTCTTAACGAGTATTCAAATCCTCAAAAAGCAAAAGAACTTTATAGTTTTTTTCAAGCAAACAAACTTACAGATAAAGATGAATCTTCTTTTTTTGATACTTACTTAAAAAAAAAAGAATCTATTCCTTCTTCATCTTTGGATTTACAATCTCAATCATTATTACAGGAAGGTGGTAAAGCTTTAAGTGGTGAAATATT